>JAYVXQ010000405.1:0-3815 GCA_043785025.1 Acetobacteraceae bacterium | reverse complement strand
AGGCCGTGGCGGATGTCCATGGACAACGCGTTCAGACGCTCCGGGCGGTTGAGGGTGAGGGTGGCGATGTTGTTGTCGATGGTTTCCAGCAGGTCGGGCATGGGGGTTCTCCGGTGGGGGGATAAGGTGGCCGGGTGCGGGGATGGGGACAAGGTTCTGGGCTTCCAGCCCAGACCCGGCCAGGAGGCTTTGCCTCCTGGACCTCCACCAGGGACAGGGTCCCTGGACCGCCATCTTTTGGGGTTTGTTTGAGAAGGGGCCATCCACGCCGTTGCAACGTCCGAGATGGCCCCTTCTCAAACAAACCCCAACAAACCGGGATCCAAGGGCTATCGCCCCTGGCGGAGGTCCCAATGGCCCCTGGGGAGGCAGCGCCTCCGGGCGGGTTCGGGCAGAGCCCGAAACCTTGCCCCCACCGCACACCCGGACCACACTCAACCCAACCACGGAGAACACCAGCATGGGCCCCCTGACAGGCATCAAAATCGTCGAGTTCACCGGCATCGGTCCCGCCCCCATGGCCGCCATGATGTTGGCCGACATGGGTGCCACCATCATCCGCATCGACCGCACCACGCCCTCCGACATCGGCGTGCCCATGCCGGATAAGTTCGAGTTCACCAAGCGCAGCCGCGCGGTCATTGGCCTCGATCTGAAACAACCGGACGCGGTGGCCTTCGCATTGCGGCTGATCGACGGCGCCGACGCGGTGATCGAGGGGTTTCGCCCAGGGGTCATGGAACGCCTTGGTTTGGGCCCCGAGGTTTGCCTGAAACGCAATCCGAAGCTGGTGTTCGGCCGGGTGACCGGCTGGGGGCAGGAGGGACCGCTGGCGCGGGCGGCGGGTCACGACCTGAACTACATCGCGCTGACCGGCGCGCTGCATGCCATCGGGCGGCAGGGGCAAAAGCCGACTCCACCCTTGAATCTGGTGGGCGATTACGGCGGCGGGGCGTTGTATCTGGTGACCGGCGTGCTGGCCGCGATCATCTCGGCGCGCACCACCGGCATGGGCCAGGTCGTTGACGCCGCGATGGTCGATGGCGCGCTGTCGCTGATGACCCCGATCTACGCGATGAAGGCCGGGGGCCGGCTGTCGGCGCCGCGCGGCGAAAATCAGCTCGATTCCGGCGCGTATTTTTACGAGGTGTATGAATGCTCGGATGGGCAATACATCTCCATCGCCTCGATCGAGGCCAAATTCCACGCCGAGCTGTTGCAACGGCTGGAACTGGCCCCGGACGCGCTGGTGCAGAAGGACCGCGCGGCCTGGCCGGAGGTGAAGGCGCGGCTCGCGGATGTGTTCAAAACCCGGACAAGAGATGGCTGGTGCCACGTGCTGGAGGGCACCGATGTGTGCTTCGCCCCGGTGCTGTCGATGGATGAGGCGCATGCCCATCCGCACAACGCCGCCCGCTCGGCCTTCATCGATGTCGGCGGCATGCGCCAGCCGGCACCGGCGCCGCGCTTCGGCGGGACGGTCATGGCGCATCCAGTCGCGCCCGGTGGCGTCGATCCGCGCGAAACGTTGCGCGGCTGGGGGTTGTCGGCGGCGGAACTGGCAGCATTGCCGATCTGATCATGACGCGCTTGTGAGGGGCGGATCGGATGGTTATAGTGCCGGTCAAGTTGCGAATGATTCGCAGGTAGGAGCGTCCCGCATGAGCCACGTCAGCCAGTTCGCGCGCCGGTGCGAGCGAGCCGTGATCACGGCTTACTCGGAATTGCGGCTGCGCGGCAGCGATGACATGTCGGCGTTCGTGGCCTGCACGACCTTGTATCGAATCCATCATCCCGAGGCCTCGTTGAATGAGGCGCGCCGGCTGGTGGCGGAATGGGTCGATCAGCATCTGACGCAACCGTCGAACGATCAGGCGGTCACGGGGGGTTGCCCGGGGGGCTAAGCGAGCCCCGGTCCGCGCGGATCGCGTCGAGTACCATCTCCGTCGTGACGCGCGCCATGCCGTCATCGGCGCCTCCAGGGGCGCCTCCGGGCGGGGAGAGGATCGGCACGATCTGGCTGGCGTGATGGAACGGCGGCGTGGTGCCGAACAGCGCATAGGTCCGGGTGCCCACGGCGGCGGCCAGGTTCATCACCCCGGTGTTGTTGCCGACATAGAACGCGGCCTGATGCAGCACCGCCGCGACCTGTCGCATGTCCCAACCCAATGCGATGATCGCTTTGCCGCGCCCTGATGTTGCGGTCGCGTTGCCGCTGCCTGATGCGCCGACGGCGTTGCCGCCCGTTAGCGCGCCAGTCGCGTTCCCGCCCGTTAGCGCGCCAGTCGCGTTCCCGCTCGTTAGCGCGCCAGTCGCGTTCCCGCTCAGGGCGGTTTGGATCGCCTCGGCCAGAATTGCGTCGCCCGGACCGCCGATCAGGACGATTTTGGGCCAGCCGGCGGCGATCAGGGCGGACGCGATCTCGGCGAGGCGGAGCGGGCCGCTCTGGCGCGAGGTTTCGCTGCTGCCGATGCCCATGGCGATGAAGCTCTGGTCGAACGCGAGCTTCGCGCGCGCCGCGGCATCGGCCTCGGGCGTGACGGGGAACGAAGGCTCGGGCGAGGCCAGGGGAATGCCGGCGTCGCGCAGCCAGATCGTGGCACGGGTATGCTGATGCAGACGGGCCAGGGATTTTGGCGGAAACGGGCCGTGGTTGAGGAACAGCCGTTGGGCGCCCCACCCGTAGCCGCGGCGGTCGCGAATGCCGGCGAGCCAGGCGGCGGCGGCGATCGTGGCGCTGTGGTGCAACAAAATGATCCGATCGAACCGGCGGGCGCGGAGTTCTCGGGTCAGGCGGGCGAAACCAGCGATGCCGTCGTGGCGGCCGCGGCCGTGGCCGGGGTTGAGGTCGATCCCCATGATGTCGTGCACGGCGGGCTCATGCGCCAGAAGCTGACCGGCCAACGAGCGCGGCTTGGCGATCAGCGTGACCGGTTCACCCAAATGCGCCGCGATGGCGCGGATATGCGGCAAATGCCACACCATGTCGCCGATGCCGGGCAGCGGTTGCACGACAGCGACGGACATCGGCGGGCGGATCATCGGCGGGCGGATCAGAGGCATCCCCGGATCATCGCGAAACCATGCGCCACGGCGGCGGCGCGGATGGCGGCGCGGTCGCCGGTCAGCACGCGCCGCTCGGAGATCGTGGCGCGGCCGGTGCGCGCGAGGCCGAAACAGACGGTGCCCACGGGTTTATCGGCGCTGCCTCCGCCGGGTCCGGTGACACCGGTGACGGCGATCGCGATCGCCGCTTGTGACCTGGCCAGACCGCCATCCGCCATGGATCGGGCGACCGCCTCACTGACCGCGCCATGCGTGGCGATCAGGCTCAGGGGGACGCCGGCCAGATCGTGCTTGGCCTGGTTCGAATAGGTGACGAAGCCACGATCGAAAACCTCCGAGGCGCCCGCGATCGCGGTCAGCGCCGCCGCGATCAGCCCGCCGGTGCAGCTTTCCACGCTCGCCAGCCGAATGCCCAGAGCGCGGCAGGCGGCGAGCAGGGAGTCGGCCTCGATCAGAAGCGTGTCGGCGATCATCAGCGTGGTTCCGGGTTTTTCCTCGGGCGATTGACACCGGATTGGGGTGGGCTGGCAAGCCGGGTTTGGCTGGTTCGCCGGGGGCGGCGGCGGGGGGGGGGGCGCCTGGGGGGGCGCCGGGGGGGGGGCGCCGGGGGGGGCGAGGGAATCGCAG
Organism: Acetobacteraceae bacterium; assembly: GCA_043785025.1. Lineage (GTDB taxonomy): Bacteria > Pseudomonadota > Alphaproteobacteria > Acetobacterales > Acetobacteraceae > Rhodopila. Next base: position 122 of record JAYVXQ010000405.1, on the reverse strand, counting down.
GAGGCGCTTCGGGGGGGCGCCGGGTCAGCGCGGGGTTTGGCGGGGCCCGGCAGCCGGGGGTGCCAAGGGATGCGCCGGGGGTTGGGCCAAGGGATTTGCCACGGGATGGGCTAACGGATGGG
>JAYVXQ010000404.1:0-3817 GCA_043785025.1 Acetobacteraceae bacterium | reverse complement strand
CAGCCGCAGCGTGACCGGCGCGCGTCCGTCCGCTTCGACCATCGCCGCCAGCGCGGCGGGAAACAGCGCGGGCGGCGCGAACGTCCGCGGGCGGGCACGGACCGCGTTCGCCTCCCCCGCCGCGCGCAAATCGCGTAATATCCGCAACGGGTCCGCGTAACGAATGACCACCTCCTCCAGATCCGCGACGGGCGCCGCGAAGCCCGCCCGTTGCAGCAGGCCCGCGCAGTCCCGCAAATCCGGAAACGGTGAAACGCGCGGGGAGGCGCCGTTGCGCGCGGCCAACTCCGCTTGCGTCAGCGCGGCGCGCAATTCGGCGAAGCTGCCCAGAACGGGCATCGAGGCCAAAAACAGGCCGTCCGGACGCAATGCGCGGCGGATCTGGATCAGAGCGCCGGGTAGATCATTGATCCAGTGCAACGACAGACTCGCGACCACCAGATCGAAGGACGCGTTGGCGAAGGGCAGGAATTCCTCGTCCGCCGCGACCGCCAAGGCGCCATGGCCGCGCGCCATCGCCGGCGAAAGATCGGTGGACACGACGTGGATGCCGCGGGCGCGCAGCATGGGCGCGACGAACCCGCGGCCGCCGATGTCCAGGGCGTGTTCGAACCCGCCGGTCATGTCGTCCAGCCGGTCCAGCAGACGGTCCGCGCCGTCTTGCAACAGGTCGCCGACGGCGCTGACCGTTCCGGCGGCGCGATCGCGATGTCGCCGCACGGCGCGGCGGTCGAAGACCAGCATGGTATCCATGGGCGCATCCGCGGCTGCGAGGGGGCTGGGTGGGACACGGGACGCTGCCCCATACCCCGCCAAGGGGCGTCGCCCCTTGGATCCCCACCAGGGACCGGGTCCCTGGACCGCCATTTATGAGGTTTGGTTTTGGATGGGGGCCGACACGGACGCTGATACGCCGGAGATGGCCCCCATCCAAAACCAAACCCAAAGTGATGGGATCCAAGGACTACCGCCCTTGGCGGAGGTCCAGGAGGCAGCGCCCCCTGGCGGGGTATGGGGCGGCGCCCCATGTCCCAACCAATTCCCCCTGCTACCAGCAGGCGCCCATGTTGCCAATCGCCATCGCCCGCCGTTACCTTTCACGCCATAATCGAAGGCCACGCCCCATGAAACACATCGACCCGCGTACCCTGCGCGACTGGATCACCGGTGGTCAGGAACTGGCCCTGATCGACGCCCGCGAAGACGGCGAATTCGGCGCCGATCATTTGTTCTGGGCTGTCCCCTTCGGCATGGCGCACCGCGAAACGCGCGCCCAACACCTGCTGCCGCGCAAAGACGTTCGCATTTGCGTTACCGACGACGGCACCGGACTGGCGCACGCCCTGGCCACCTGGCTTGAAAGCGCCGGCCACACCGACGTCGCCTGCCTCGCCGGCGGCACGCCCGCCTGGACCGCCGCCGGCTTCGTCACCTTCAGCGGCATGAACGTCCCCTCCAAGGCGTTCGGCGAGTGGGTCGAGCACCATTACGGCACCGAAAGCGTCGACGCGCCCGAGCTGAAGCAGTGGATCGACAGCGGCAAGAACATGATCATCCTGGACAGCCGCACCCAGGAAGAATTCACCCGCATGTCCATCCCGACCGGCATCCCGATGCCAGGCGCGGAGCTGGCCTACCGCATCGCCGACCTCGCCCCCGATCCCAACACTCTCGTTGTCGTCAACTGCGCCGGACGCACCCGCTCGATCATGGGCGCGGAGAGCCTCCGCCGCGCCGGCATCCCCAACAAGGTCGTGGCGTTGCGCAACGGCACCATGGGCTGGGAACTGGCGGGTCTGACCTGCGACCACGGGCGGCCCGACCGCTTCACTCCCGGTTTGCCCGAAACCGCCGCGCTGGCGCTGACCCGCGCGACCGCGTTCGCGGACGAATCCGGCGTCCGCGTCATCACGCCCGACGAGCTTGCGGCGTTGGAGGCGGATCCGACCCGCACTTTGTATGTCCTCGATACCCGCGACCCCAGCGAATATCGCGCGGGTCATCGCCCAGGCAGCGCGAGCGCGCCGGGGGGGCAGTTGGTGCAAGGGACTGATAACTGGGTGGGCGTGCGCGGCGCGCGGATCGTGGTGATCGACGACACCGGCGTGCGCGCCCGGATGTCCGCCGCCTGGCTGCGCCAAATGGGGCATCAGGATGTGTTCGTCGCCGATGGCGCAATCGGTACAGAAACCGGCGACGGCGAGGCCGACCTCGCCCCCGTCGTTCCCACGATCGACGCCGACACGGTCGCCCGCCGGGAACCTGGGCTGGAAATCATCGACCTCGCCCGCTCGATTGACTTCCGAGCGGGCCATATCCGCGGCGCCCGATGGGCCGTTCGCGGCCGCACCGCCGCCTTGCTGGCGCATCTCACGTCCGCCCGCCGCATCGTGGTGACCTCCCCGGACGGACGGCTCGCCCGTCAGGCTTACGCCGAGATCAAGGGCCAGACCAAAGCCGAGGTCCTGGTGCTGGACGGCGGCACCAAAGGCTGGATCATGTCGGGCCATCCGGTCGAGGCCAGCCGCGCAGATCCGCCCGATGACGCCTGCATCGACTTCTATTTGCGCGCCTATGATCGGAATTCTGGTGTGAAGGAGGCGATGAACGCGTATTTGAGCTGGGAGATCGACCTCGTGAACGAAATCGAACGGGATGGCACTGTTGCGTTTGGACTTAACGCCGCTCATTAACCGCCTGCATCCTCGCCGTTTGGCGGCGGCCGCGCTCGATCTGCTGCTGCCGCCACGCTGCGCCATCTGCGATACGTCCGTCGAGCAGCCCGGCCTGCTGTGCGGCGCCTGTTTCGGGCAGTTGACCCTGATTTCCGCGCCCACCTGCCATGTGTGCGGCGTGCCTTTCGAACTGGCCAGCGACGCATACGAAAGCGATCTGTGCGAGGCCTGCACCGACTCGCCGCCGCCGTTCGAGCGTGCCCGCGCCGCTTTGGTCTACGACAAAGCCTCCCGCCGTCTGTTGCTGCCGTTCAAGCACGGCGACCGGACCGAATTCGCGCTGATCCTGTCCCGCCTCATGGCCGCTCCTGGGCAGAGTCTGCTGCGGGACGCCGATTTCATTGTCCCGGTGCCGCTGCATCGCCGCCGCCTGTTCACCCGCCGCTACAACCAGGCGGCGTTATTAGGCTTCGCTTTGGCGCGCGGACCGCATCTGGGCGCCAGCCCGCCGCGTGTCATGGTGGACGCCCTGCGCCGCGCCCGTCCGACCCAATCTCTCGGTCACAAATCCGCGACGGAGCGCCGTGATGAGGTCGCGGGGGCCTTCGCCGTGCGTCCGCACCGGCGCGCTGCGCTGACGGGCAGGCGCGTGGTTTTGATTGACGATGTCATGACCTCGGGCGCCACGATTCGGGCCTGTGCCACGGCGTTATTGGAGGCGGGGGTCGCGCGGGTCGATGTGCTCGCCGCGGCACGGGTTCCCGCGCCCAGGACGTTGCCCGCGCCACCCAAATTCCGGCGCCGCTCGCGGTTTCCCGGGTCGGCGAAATCTCGCGAGCCGATCGACGATTCGTAAGTCGGCTTGCGGTATGACTGTGTTTTCCAAGAAACAAACGGGTTCCGTCACGTGGGGTGGATGCAGCTGTTTTTCCCGCCGCCGGCGGTCACGCTGAAAACTCCGCCATATCCGCGCGTCGCCAGGTTCCCAAAAGCGCTCTTGACCGGCCGTGCTTTCGCCGATTATGTCTTGTCGACGAAAATACTTTACCTGGGTTTCGGAGAAATCCGGGTATACGCGCCCAGGGTTGGTGTGGCGGCGGGCGCAAAACCAAAAGGATACCCGGATTTCGGAGAGATCCGGG
>JAYVXQ010000403.1:0-3822 GCA_043785025.1 Acetobacteraceae bacterium | reverse complement strand
CGGAGACCATGTAGCTTTCATCGACCCCGAGGCCGATCGCGGCGCCGAACGCGAGGCGGAGCGCCGTGGTGATCAGGATCAGAAGAAGAAGGGGTCGGTTCACGCGGACTCGCCTGGATGCGGGGGCGCTGTATAACCGCCGGACGCAAAAGGACGAAATATGTATTGCGGCTGTTTCCATTGCCTGGCGGTGTATGACGCGCTCGAGGTCGTGGACTGGGTTGACGATGGCGAGACGCCGTTATGTCCACGCTGCGGGGTCGACGCGGTGATGATCGGGGTGACCGATTTGATGGAGTTGTTGCGGATGCGGCGGACGCGGTTTCCGGCGGGACGGCTTGACCGGGGGCCTGGGACGGGCTCGGATGATCCTGGCGGCAATGGAACGGACTAAGAACAATGCGCATTTGCATCTATGGCGCGGGGTCCATCGGCGGGCATCTGGCGGTGCGTTTGGCGAAAGCGGGTGCCGAGGTTTCGGTCATCGCGCGGGGGGCGCATCTGGCGGCGATTAAAAAAAACGGGCTGGAGGTGCATGCGGTCGATGGCGCGCATCGGGCGACGGTGCAGGCGACCGAGGACCCGCGCGAAATTGGGCCGGTGGACGCGGTGTTCGTCACCGTGAAGGCGCCGGCGCTGCCGATGGTCGCGGCGGGGATCGGTCCGTTGTTGAAACAGGATACCGCGGTGGCCTTCGTGATGAACGGCATTCCCTGGTGGTTCTTTCAGCGCCTTGGCGGGCCGCATGACGGGACGCGGTTGCCGAAGATCGATCCGGATGACGCGTTGTTCCGCGCCGTGGGGCCGGAGCGCGCCATTGGCGGCGTGGTGTATTCCGCGTCATCGGTCGTCGCCCCCGGCGTGATCGAGGTCGAGCAGCCGAAATCCCGGGTGATTTTGGGGGAGCCGGATGGCACGCTCAGCACGCGGGTCAGCACGCTGACGGACATGATCACCAAAGGCGGGATCAGCGGCGAGGCGACGACGGAAATCAGTACGGAAATCTGGAACAAACTGATCAGTAATTTGTCGGGCGGAACGCTGGCGGTGCTGTCGGGTTCGGCTCCCAAAACGGTGTATACTGAGCCCGCGACGCGCGCGGCCGCCTTGGCGATGATGCGTGAGGCGGCGGCGATCGCGAAAGCGTTGGGCGCGCGTCCGGTGGAGACGCATGAGGCGCGGGTGACCAGCCAGTCGGCGATGGATCACAAGCCGAGCATTCTGCAAGACCTGGAACTCGGCCGTCCCATGGAGGTGGATGGGATGTTCGACGCGCCGCTGGCGTTGGCGCGAATCGCGGGGGTCGAGACGCCGACGCTCGATTTGCTGGTGGCGCTGTGCAAACTCCGGGCGCGAGCCTCGGGACTTTATGGGAGCATGTGATGGAAAAGCGGATTTATGGCCGTACCGGCCTGGCGATTTCGATTTTGGGGTTTGGCTGCGGGGCGGTTGGCGGGTTGATGGTCAGGGGGGAGGCGAAGGATCAGGAGAACGCGATCGGGCAGGCGCTGGACGCGGGGATCAATTATTTCGATACGGCGGTGCAATATGGCAACGGCTTGTCCGAAACGAATCTCGGGCGGGCGTTGAAGGCGCTGAAACCAATGGAGGCGTTCGTCGGCACCAAAGTCCGTGTTCCGCCCGAGCAGTTTGGCGCGATCGGCGCGGAGGTAACGCGATCGCTGGATGCGAGCCTCGCGCGATTGGGCATGGGGCAGGTGGATATATTTCACCTTCATAATGGCATCACCGCGCAGGGTGGTGGCGAAAATCTGAGTGTGGACCAGGTGTTGAACGAAGTGGTCCCGGCGTTCGAGGCGTTGCGCAAAGCGGGCAAGACGCGGTTTTTGGGGATCACGGCGGTTGGCGACACGGCGGCGTTGCTGCGGGTGATCGACGCGAAAGTCTTCGACAGCGCGCAGGTGAGTTACAACATGCTCAACCCCTCGGCGGGGGAGGCGTTGCCGGCCGGATATCCGGCACAGGATTATGGGCGGATGTTCGATCATACCAAGGCGGCGGGGGTCGGCGTGGTCGGGATCCGGGTGATCGCCGGTGGGGCGCTGAGCGGGACGCATGAGCGGCATCCGATCGCGTCACCGGCGCCGGCACCGATCGGCACGGCGAATGACTACGGATCCGATGTGGCGCGGGCGGCGCGGTTGATGCCTCTGGTGACGGAGGGGTTCGCGTCCAGCCTGCCGGAGGCCGCGACGCGGTTCGCGATCACGCATCCCGCGATGGGCACGATCCTGGTGGGGATGGCGACGGTGGGTGAGTTTGAGGGAGCTTTGGCGGCGGTGCGTAAGGGCGTTTTGCCGGCGGCGGCGATGGCGCGATTGGCGGCGCTAAGGGGTGGATTCGCGGGCGAGGCGCGGTAGGCGTGGCGGGCGGGTTACGGAACAGTCAGGGAACCTGGCCGCGGCGGGGTCGTTGATCTGGTGTTCGAAAACATCAGGAAACTCCTCATGAAACCTTTTATCGCCGCCGCGGCTGTGATGTCGTTGTCGATCTCCTCTGTGATTGGTCCGGCGATGGCGCAGGACAGCGCGTCGGGCAAACCTCCGGCAGCCGCAAACATGCCGGCGGAAAAAGTGTCGCCTCCGATGGAGTTGCATAAGGGAACGACGGATACGATGCACCCCAGCGCGGTCGCTCCGACTCCGCCTTCCTATATCGGTACGACGCCGACCACGGGTTCGTCGGGACGCGGTGATTCCAACAGCGGCACGGACAGCAGCGCCGCGGCCGGGTCTGGCGGTGGTTCGTCGAAGTAATACGCGTGGTTCATTGGATGCCACTGGCGGCGCGCTGATCTTTTCAGCGCGCCGCTTTCATGTCTCCAGCACCAGTAATCCGTATCCGGTGGTAAAGGGTGCCGTGTAGTTGCGATGCACGCGTTTGACGGTGCCGCCCAACGCGCCGCGCATCGCCAGCCACATGATCATCTCAACGCCTTCGGTGCCGCCACGCTCCATGTATTCCTGAATGGACAGCTCGGATAATCCGACCGGATCGGTTTCGAGACGATCCATGAATTCCTGATCCCAGGCGAGGTTTTTCTTGCCGAAATTCTGACCGTGCAATTGGTGGGTCAGGCCGCCGGTGCCGAACACGACGATGCGTTTATTTTTCGGATAGGTTTCGATCGCGCGGCGCAATGCGGCGCCCAACCGATACAGGCGGCGCGCGGTCGGGATCGGGTGTTGGATGACGTTCACCGCCAAGGGCACGACCGGGACTTTCCAGTCTGTGTCCGTCAGTAACGGCAAGAACGACAGGACGCCGTGATCCAGCGCCATTTCCTGGCAGATGGTGGGGTCGAACTCATCCTCCACCAGCGAGCGCGCCAGATGCCAGGCGAAATCGGGGTCGCCGGGCAGATCGGGCAGGGGACGCTTGCCCCAGCCCTCGTCGGCCTGCGCGTGCATCGCGCCGACGCCGAGGGCGAAGGTCGGGTAGGCGTCGAAGAAGAACTGATTCACGTGATCATTGTAAACGATCAGAAACAAATCCGGTTTGACCGCGTCGAGCCATTGCCGCGCCGGAATGTAGCCGCTGAACAGAGGCGCCCATGACGGGTCGTTCTGCTGTCCCCGATCCCAGGCGACGCCGATGGTGGGCGCGTGGGATGTGCCGATGCCGCCGATGACCGTCGCCATGTCAGTGTCCTTTGCCGCTGGTGTGGGCGCCGATCTGGGGCAGCGCGTGGCCCACGGCGGCGCCGATTTTCAACAGCAGATAGATGCTCGCGCCGTGCTCCATCATGCCTTTCCAATCGCGGGCGTGGACCAAGGCGATCTCCTGATCCGAGCAGCCCAT
>JAYVXQ010000402.1:0-3838 GCA_043785025.1 Acetobacteraceae bacterium | reverse complement strand
GGCGGCGATGGGGGATGCGATTATCGATGCGAGCTTGCGGCCGGTGACGGAGGTGAAGGCGGCGCGGCGGTGAAGGTAAGGGGCGCTGCCCCTTAACCTCCGCCAGGAGGGCGGCGCCCTCCTGGCGGGTTTCAGGGCGGAGCCCTGACCTCCCCACCCGCCTCCTCCGTCCGCAACGCATCCGCCGCCCGCCGCAACATCCGGAAACTCCGCAGGCTGAACGGCAGCATCCCCAAATAAATCAACCCCGCCGCCGCCAGCGCCGCGAACGGCTCCGCCAACAGCAACGCCACGAACAAGCACGTGCCCAAAAACAGCGGCAGCACGAACTCGGCCGGCACCTTGAAATTCTTGAAACTCCAGACCGGCAGCGACGAAATCAACAGCGCCGCCGTCCCAATCAGGATCGGCCCGCACACCATCGGATGATGCGCCAGCGCCGCCAACTGATCCCAGCCCAAGGCCTTGGCCTCGAGCCCGATGAACATCGGAAACAACGCCAGGCCGGCCCCGGCGGGCGCGGGCACCCCGGTGAAAAAATTATACGCGTATGCCGGCCGCGCCGGCTCATCCGCCATCGCGTTGAACCGCGCCAACCGCAGCGCCATGCACACCGCGAACAGCACGCAGGCGGCATATCCCAGCCCGCCCATCCGCTGCAGCGACCACTCATACAGCACCAGGCCAGGGGCGACGCCGAAACAGGCGAAATCCGACAGGCTGTCGAACTCCGCGCCAAACCGGGAGGTTCCCTTCAACAGCCGCGCCAGCCGCCCGTCCAACCCATCGATGATCCCCGCCGCCGTGATCGCCACCGCCGCCGCCGCGAACCGCCCATCCAGCGCGAACCGCATCGCCGTCAACCCCGCGCACAACCCCACCACCGTCATCAAATTCGGCACGATCCGGTTGAACGACGGCCCGCGATACCGGGGGCGCACCCGCGGCCGCATCCGCCGCCCGCGCCGCGAGGGAAACCGCCGGATCGGATCGTTCATGGTGTCAACTCCGCGATCACCGTCTCCCCGCCGATCATCGTCTGGCCGACCGAGACCAACGGCCGCACCCCATCCGGCAAATACAAATCGGTGCGGCTGCCGAAGCGGATAATCCCCAAACGCTCCCCGCCCATCACCGCGTCGCCCTCGCGCAAGGTACACACGATGCGCCGCGCGATCAGCCCGGCGATCTGCACAATGGCGATCTCCCGCCCATCCGGCAGGCGCAGCGCGATGGCATTGCGTTCATTCGCATCGCTCGCTTTGTCCAGGCTGGCGTTGACGAAGGCGCCGTGGCGGTAGGCGATGCGGGTGACGGTGCCGGTCGCGGGCACGCGGTTCACATGCACGTTCAGCACCGACAGAAAGATCGAGACTTTCATGCGGGATTCAGTGCCCAGACCCAGTTCGGCGGGCGGGATCGCCGGCGCCACCGTCACCACGCGCCCATCGGCGGGCGACACGATCGCCCCCGGACGCGCCGGCGCCACCCGCGCCGGATCGCGGAAGAAGAACAGACAGAACAGCGTGAACGCCAGCCCGATCCACGCCAGCCAGTGCGTCACGAACACCCCGATCACCAGCACCAGCAACCCCCCCGCGATAAAGGGCTGTCCGGCCGGATGCGGCAGCGGAAACGCGTTTTGCATATCGGAGACGAAGGACATGTTTTGGCGGGTCTCGGTTGAGAACCACGTTTATGAATGGTTCATCTTTTGCTGGCAATCTGCCGCTCGTTAGAACGGTATCCGTTCGCGTTGGCTCACGGAGACCGCTCTAAGTTTTTGTTTTAGCGAGCATCTTTATCCGTTCAGGTATGTCAACCTGATCGAATGATGCTCTAACCCTCGTGGTGGCACCGATCATGTTCAGACAAGGTTTCTCCCTCGGCCCCTTCGCGGTCGATCCCATGGGCCGGTTGTCCCCCAGGGATCAGCAGGCCGTGCCCGGCTTCAGCGTCCGTTGGCGCGGCCGCCGCGTCCACATCCAGATCTCCGGCGACGGACAGGCGATGGGCCGTCTGACCATCCAAACCAATCCCGGCCGCATCCCCACCACCGTCAGCAGCCCCGAGCGGCGCGCCGCGGGTCTGGCGGTAGCGCGTACCCTGCCGGAAAGCTGGCGCCTCCGTCTCAGCCCGGATTATCAACAGAGCCTGGACGTGGTGACGCCGATCGCGCCGCCGATCACCGCGATCGCCCTGATAACCCAGTTCACGGCGTTCCTGCTGGACCTGTCGCCCTGGCTCGATCAGCTTCAAACCGGAGACGCAGTGTCGTGACCATCAGGCCGCGATGTCCCGCCCCATTTCGGTCAACAATCCGGCTTCCACCAACGCGTCCCGCAACCGTGCCCGCTCATGCGCCGTGATCGCGACCAGCGGCGGACGCACCACCGCGCGGGTCATCCGCCCCAACATCACCAGGCATTCCTTCATCCGGTTATGCATATCCAGCGCCGGTGCGGCGTAAAACGCCCGCGCCAGAGGATAAATCCGGTCGTTGATCGCCCGCGCCCGGTTCAGATCGCCGTCCCCGATCGCCTGAAACAACGCCGCCTGCAGCTCGGGGATCACGCTGCCCGAGCCCGACAGCAAACCCGCGCACCCCAACGTCAGCGACGCCATCAGCCACGCGCTGTGCGTGGTCAACACGTTCACCGGCCGCGCCAACCCTTGAAGCGTCCGAATTTGCCGCTCATGCAGCATCGGATCGTTCGACCAGTCCTTGATGGCGCGGATCGACGGGATCGCCTCGGCCATTTTCACCAGCGTCTCCAGCGGATACGAAACCGTGGACCGCTCAGCATAGGCGAACACGATCAACGGCAGATCCGTCGCCGCCGCGATGGTGGAAAAATGCGCGATCGCCATCTCCGGCCGCATTTGACCCCCCATCGCGAACACCTGCGAGGGAAACACCAGCAACGCCGAGGCCCCCGCCTGCTCCGCCTTCCGCGCGATCGCCGCCGCGTTGGCCGAGCCATCCGCCCACACCCCGCTGATCACCGGCAACCGGTCGCCGATCTCGTCCAGGGTCAGATCCAGCACGCGCCTTTGCTCGTCCGCCGTGCAGGCATGCACCTCCGACGCGTGCCCATTCACCGTGATCGCCGACAGACCGGGCGTCGCCGCGACATGGCGCACGTGACGGCGCGTGTCCGCCTCGTCGATCGAGAAATCGTCATGCAGCGCCAGCAGCGTCGCCGGGATCACGCCATGCGGCACGTAATGCGGAAAGCGGGCCATCCTGATCGTCTCCTGATTTTTTCGCACCCGGTTCTACACGATGTCCGCCACGACCGGTAAACCCCAAACCGCCGATCAGCGCGGCCGCGCCGCCGAGGCCGCCGCCGCGCTTGCCCTGGAACGCGACGGATGGACCATCCTCGGCCGCCGCCTACGCACACAGGCCGGCGAGATCGACATCGCCGCGGAAAAGGACGGCCTGCTGGCGTTGGTGGAGGTCAAAGCCCGCCCCAACCTCGCCACCGCGGCGGCGTCATTGTCTCCCCGCCAACGCCTCCGCCTGGTCGCGGCGGCTGAGATCGTTCTGACCGCGCATCCGGATTGGGGACGCGACGGCGCGCGGTTCGATCTGATGCTGGTGGATCGCTCCGGCACGGTCCGCCGCATCGCCGACGCGTTCCGGGGCGGCGACCTCGATTGAGCGCGAGCAGCTCGGTGTTTTACCCCGCCCCTCCACCAGGAGGCGCTGCCTCCTGACCTCCGCCAAGGGCGGTAGCCCTGTCATGTAAATAGACCGGAGAGCGGCGTTGGAGAGAGGAAAAATCTTCCAAACTGCCGATGGAGAAAATTTACTGCCAAAGCGGTGCGGCCG
>JAYVXQ010000401.1:0-3841 GCA_043785025.1 Acetobacteraceae bacterium | reverse complement strand
GGTTCCGCCAGCGGCGCCATGCGTTGGATCAGGCGTTTCCGGTGGCGAACATCGTCGCCAGCCGCGATGTGCTCGACGAGGTCATGGTGCATTGCGTGACGCCGGCCGAGCGCAAAAGCGCGCATGTGCTGGCGACCGCGGTCGCGGCGCGGGCGGCGGTGATCGTGACTGATGGCGCGTTCTGTTTAAAGAGCGTGATGACCAAGCTCTGGCACGACATGGCGGTGCATACGGCGGACGCCTGGTGCGTGTCGCTGCTGTCGCGGCATGAGGCGGCGATGCTGGCGGCGTGCCGGGCGCATCGGGCGCATCAGGGGATCGATATCGAAGCGTGGCTGGCCGCTCTGACGGTCATTCTGCCGGGCACGGCGGCCGGGGTGGCCCGGATGCGGGAGCGGCTCTGATCGCCGGCCAGCGGCGCGCGGCGGTCGTTCTGGCGGGGGGCGGCGCGCGGCGTTTGGGCGGGGTGGATAAGCCGCTGCTGGATGTGGGTTCGGCGTCCATTCTGGCACGGATCATCTCCGCCTTGGACACCGCCGACATCGCGATCAGCGCCAATGGCGATCCGGCGCGGTTCGCGGGGTTTGGATTGCCGGTGTTGCCCGATGCGTTTGTGGGCCAGGGGCCGCTTGCGGGGGTGCTGGCGGGGTTGGAGTGGGGCGCCTCGATCGGGGTTTTCGAAGTGCTGACGGTGCCGGGGGATACGCCGTTCGCGCCAATGGGGTTGATCACGGCGTTGGCTCCGGCGCCGGCGTGCGCGATGAGTTTGGGGCGGGTGCATCATTTGGTGGCGCTTTGGCCGGTCGATGCGCGGTTTGCCTTGCGGGCGTTGTTGGAGGGCCCAGGGCCGCGGTCCGTGGCGGCGTTTGGGGAAGGCTTGGGTATGCGCCGGGTTGATTTTCCGGTGGGCGCGTGGGACCCGTTTCTGAATGTGAACGCGCCGGAGGATCTGGCCGCTGCGCGGGATTTGGCGAGAAGCGAAGAGGGCGCGCGGGATTTGGCGAGAAGCGAAGAGGGCGCGCGGGATCTGGCGAGAAACGGCGAGGGGGCGGGATGAGCAAGACGGTCGCGATCGCGGGTCTTGGCGCCATTGGGCTGCCTCTGGCGCGGGCGTTGGATGAGGGGATCGAGGGGCTGACCCTGATCGCCGCGGCGGTGCGCGATCCGGTGCATGGGCGGGCGCGGCTGGCGGGGTTTCGGGATCCTCCGCGGCTGGTGGATTTCGCGGGCCTGGCGGAGGCGGATATCGTCGTGGAGGCGGCGCCGGCCTCGGTGTTTGAGCGTGTGGCGATACCCGCGATCGAGGCCGGCCGGATCTTCGTGCCGGCGTCGGTGGGGGCGTTGTTGCCGCGGATGCATCTGGTGAAGCTGGCGCGGCGGACGGGCGCGCGGATCGTGGTGCCGACGGGCGCCTTGTTGGGCCTCGACGCGGTGCGCGCGGCGGCGGAGGGGCGGATCGATTCCATTACGATTGAGACACGGAAGCCGCCCATGGGGCTGATCGGCGCGCCGTATCTGGAACAGCACGGCATCGACATGATGGATGTGACGATGCCCTTGCTGGTGTTCAAGGGGAACGCGCGGGACGCGGCGGCGGGATTTCCGGCGAATGTGAACGTGGCGGCGGCTCTGGCGCTGGCGGGAATTGGTCCGGTGCGCACGAAAGTCGAAATATGGGCTGATCCGGGTCTGACACGTAACGTTCATATTATTACGGTCGAGGCGGAATCGGCGCGATTTTCGATGCGCATAGAGAACGTGCCCAGTGAAGGGAATGCGAAGACGGGGAGGATCACGCCGCTGTCGGTGGTGGCGTGTTTGCGGGGTCTGGTTTCGCCTTTAAAGGTTGGGAGCTGATCCTGCCTTTAATTTTCGAGGGCCCGATCTATTTCATCACGGTCGCTCTGTTCTGGCTGGTGCTGTTGAGTGCCGCGCGGATGCAGCATGACGTGTTTTTGGTGCTGTGCATTCCGCCGGTGTTTTTCGCGGTGGTGCTGGGTTTTTCGATGGGCATTTACGCCTGGGACGTGTTCGGTTTGACGCAGGCTTTGGTGGCTCCGGTGGCCGCGTGGTTTGGGGCGGGTGTGTTGGCGCGGCGGTATGTGGCGCGGGATTTTCTCATTGCGATTTATTTGGTTTGGGCGATTGGGATGGTGTTCGCGTTGCTGGCGGTGAGTTTTCCGGATGGGCCGTGAGGCGGTAATAGTCCCGCTTTCATCAGGAAGATCGGCGCGGGCGGGACGATCGTTCCGGTGGCGTTCATGATAAAAAACGGTAAATCCTGAACCGGAACGATCCGGAGCGGATCGTATTCGCCATTGCCGTGTTCGCGGTGCGCGGTCATGACGGCGGCGGCGTTGAGCGGCACATCCGCCATCAGGCCAAAATCACAGACATGACTGCCGGGATGCTCCACGATGCATAACGGCGTGATGGCGCCGATCGTTTCGGGTGACAGGCCGAGTTCCTCGCGGATTTCGGTCAGCAATTGGCCGCGCGCGTCAATCCGGCCGTCCGGTTCCACCGCGCTCGCGTCTACGCTGCCGGCGGGACAAAGCTGCCACAGGCCCGGTTGATAGACGGCGGCGGGCGGGCGGCGGCCGATCAGAATGCCGTCGGCGCAGCGCAAAACGCCGCACACCGCGAGCGAGCGGATCCCGAGATCGCCATACAGCGCGTGGTTCTCCGTCTGGGCTATCACGCGGCGGTATTCGGTCATGTGGCCGGTGATCAGACCGGGCGAGATGGCGTCGATCGAGAAGACCTGGCCGTTGAACAGGCGGCCGGCGCCTCCGGCCTCCACGCGGGCGGCGGCGGCGGTCCACAACGCCTCGACCGCGTGATCGAGGGGCACGGATAACGGGGGCATACGGCGGGTGGCGCGGATTTCGACGCCGGGGTTGATGTCGTGGACGGTGAACCTGGACATGGGGTGAGGATAGCGGCGGCGGGGGCGGGCCGGCAGGGGGTTTCCTCGGCCATGGGAACGCGCGACAAGGCCGGACGTTCAGACACGGGAGCCGATCGCATGAGCCATGATCACGACGACACTCAGGATGGGCACTCGCATGAGGGACCTCCGGCGCCGGGGACGGTGGATTGGCGGCTGAATGGCGTGCGGGTGATCAAGGCGGATCAGTTGGACACCAATACGCCGCAGACGCCGGGGATGAACCGCGCCGCCGCCATCAACAAAGCCCGGGTCGGAGCCCAGAAGATTTGGGCGGGGACGGTGAATATTCACGCCAAGGCGAAGACCGGGGTGCATCACCATGGGGCGCTTGAAAGCGTGATCTATGTGGTGCGCGGCAAGGCGCGGATGCGCTGGGGCGATCAGCTGGAATTCATCGCCGAGGCCGAGGCGGGCGATTTCATTTTCATCCCGCCCTATGTGCCGCATCAGGAGATCAACGCCAGCGAGGACGAGATCCTGGAATGCGTGCTGGTGCGCAGCGACAATGAGGCGGTGGTGGTGAATTTGGACATCGAGCCGATTGAGAAGCCTGAGGCGGTGTTCTGGGTGGATCCGATCCATAAGCATCCCTGAGGCGGGCATGGCCGCTCACGCCGGCCGCTTTGTCCTCGGCGGGACAGCCAGACCGAGGAAGACGAGCATGGCCTGATTGAGCCGTGCGATGTCCTGGTCGTCTAAACGTCCGACGCGCGCGCCGAGTTTGCTTCTGGGGATCGTGGTGATCTTATCCACCATCAGACGGCAGACGGCCCGGAGGCCGTTTCGTTCGTTCGGTTCGACGACGAGGCGGAACAGCGGCGCCTCGGCCGGATCGGTGGTGACGACGCAAATGGTGATGGAGTGGGTCGCGTCGAAGCCATCCTCCTG
>JAYVXQ010000400.1:0-12231 GCA_043785025.1 Acetobacteraceae bacterium | reverse complement strand
TTGGGTAAGACTGTCACCAATGCGACATGTTCAGTCCGATTCGATTTTGGCCTCGCCGATGACCGGCCCGCATCACGCCACGCCGATTCGCGTGGTGTTGGTGTGTCATGACCAGCGCTGGGTTGCCGCGGTGCGGGAAGCGGTGGCGGCGGCGGGCGGGGTGGTGGAAACCGTCTCGCCCGATGCCGCCGTGGCGCGCCTCGCCTCGGCCACGCCGGATGTCACGCATATGTTGGTGGACCCCGCCGCCGCGGATGGTCTCGCGGGCGTGCTGTCAGCCCTCACCTATGACACCGCCAGCGCCGGCACCGCCTTTCTCGTACTGGGCTTGCGCCACAAGCCGCTACCCGGCGCGCGCGTTATCGCCGCCCCGGATCGCGCCGGGATCATCGCCGCTTTATCCGCCGCGCGCGCGCCACCGCCGCCAACGCCGCCGGTGCTGCCGATGGCGGATCTGGTCCGGCTGGTCCATGACGGCCTGATCGAAACCCGCTACCAGCCAATCGCGCGCATGGCGGACGGTGTCATCACCTCGGCCGAGGTGCTCGCCCGCCTCAACCATCCCCAGCACGGCGCGCTGCCGCCGAACTGGTTCATTCCGCGGTTCGAGGAAACCGGCCTCGCGTTCGGCCTGACCAACCTCGTTTCCACCCGCGCGTTCGACGATTGGGCATTCCCCGGATTTCCCCGGATCGCCATCGCCGTGAACTACCCGCTGAACGTGCTGTCGCATCCCGGTGTCGCCGCCGCATTGGACGAACAGCGCGCCGCGCGCGGGCTGACCGCCGCCGATGTGGTGATCGAACTGACCGAAAGCCGGCCTGTCGAGGACTTCGCGGCCCTGTCCCGCTCGCTCGAGCATTTGCGCGCGGTCGGCTATCGCATTTCGATCGACGATGCCGGACCGGCGGTGAAAAACCTCGACCGGCTGCTGACATTGCCCTTCACCGGCCTGAAGCTGGACAAATCGATCGTCGACCGCATCGGCACCCGCCACCCTGACGCCGCGACCGCGCCCGCCATCATCGCGCGCGCCCAAAAATTAGGCTTGAACGTCGTGGCCGAGGGCGTGGAAACCCAGGCCGGCTGGGATCGCCTGCGTGCTTTGGGTGTCGCGGAGGCACAGGGATTCTTTATCGCCCGCCCGCTGCCCGCCGCCGCCGTGCCGGTCTGGCTGGCCGCCTGGGATGCCGGATCCGCGCAGCGGAACAGCCGCGGCCAGGCGTGAGACTGGAACCGGGGTTTCACCCCGGACCCCACCAGAAGGCTCTGCCTTATGGACATCCGCCAAGGGCGATAGCCCTTGTATCCCGTGGGTTTGCTCCCGTAATGAAGGAGGGCCTGCGCGGACATTGATGCGTCTCGGATGGCCCTCCTTCATTACGGGAGCAAAGTAACAGATCCCAAAGGGCCATGCCCTTTGGCGGGAGGTTCAGGAGGGCAGCGCCCTCCTGGCGGGTCTGGGCGGAGGCCCAGATCTTTCCCCCTACCCAAACAACCGCGCCGAACAAAATCGTCCCCGCGCTCGGCGTCAACGTCACCAAAGCCGACGACCCCCGCGCCATGCTCGCGGTGAAATTCGTGCCCTTCCCGCCGGTCACCGTGGTCGATCCGCCGCCGCCCGCGACGTTATAGATGCCCTCGCCGCCGATGCCGTTGATCACCGTCGCGCCCGCGCCCCCGATGAAGGTAACCTGCCATAGCTATAATCGTTGAACGTCAGGATTCCCGCGCCACCATGCACCGTGATGACATCGCCGCAATGAAAATCGGCGAAATTGATCGTCGTCAGCGACCCCGATCCACCCCAGACCTCGGCCCCCGACCCCCGCACCGTGATGGTATCCGCCCCGCTTCCCGCGTGGATCAGATCGGGCCCATAACTGATAACCTGAACCGCGGCGCCCGCCCCGGCGATGACGCCTGTCGTCAGGCCCGCCGCCGTCGTCACCGTCACCGGACCGCCATTGCCCGCCGAGATCACCCCCAATCCGCCCGACACCGTCGCCGAAGCCGCGCCCGCCGCCGTCCCCGCCGTCCCCGCCGTGACCGTCGCCGTCGCGTTCACCTCGGTGACGGACACACCGCGCCTCTGACTGACGGCCGTCGCGGACCCGCCTTGGTTCACCGTCACGCTGTCCTGTCCGAAACTCATGAGCGTGAGGGTGCCGTTCACCGTCTCCTGATTGTTTCCAAGACCGCCGGTCACGGTCGCCGAACCGTTCACGATATAGGTCGAATTGCCCGCCCCACCCGCGATCGTATCGATGCCGTTGGAGGTCACGGCATTCCCCTCGCTCAAGGACAGGCTGTTCACCGATCCCGCCTGCGAGGTGAAGACATTTCCGCCGCCGTCTTGATCACCGCGTGCGGCGCGCCGGCGTCGGTCCGGTACACCTGGGTATCCGTTGCACCCCCGGTGATCGACAAGGACCCGCCCGCCCCGCCGATCACGATCACATGGCCATTGATCGCGTTGGCGGTCAGCACCCCCGCGCCACCCTGCACGGCGGTAAAAGACGAGCCATCCAAATTCACCGTGTGCGTGACGGCGTCGGTGATGATCAGCGTGCTGCCGGGCACCACGCCGGTCAGCGTGTTATCAGCCAACACCGCCCCTTTCGCATCGAAATTCCCGGTCTCCACCGCGGGCCCCGAGGCGATGCGATCGGCGGACAGCCGGACGAACGTGGTGCCGGTGATCTGTGCCTGAATCACCGTCTGATTGAGCAGCGCGACCGCGTTGGTGCTCTGATCGTTCTGAAACGTATTGTTGCGGATCATTAATGACGATCCGGCGTAGGGGATCCCCTCCCCGCCAAAATGCACGAACGCGTTATTGGGGGAGTTCGGACCCTTCTCGATGATGTAGTTCTGGATCAAATCGACGCCGCCATTGGGCAGATCGATGTCATAACTGCCGTCGCCCGCGGGTCCGTCGGCGAAAATGTCGCCGCTGATCGTATTGGCCAGAGCCCGGCTTTTCAGCTCATGCCCGGTGTTCGCGGCCTCACTGACATTATTCGTGAAAGTCAACGACGACACGGCGCCGACATAGATGGTGTGGGTGTAACCGGTGCCGCTGCCATTGTTGTAAAAATACGAGTGATCGATCGTGATCGTATTGAGCGTTAGCGAGGGGATCACCGGGAACGCCAGCACCCCGTTCTGGTTATTGGTGAACGCGGTGTTCCGCGGCAGCATCACCCCGCCCTCGTAACGGATGCCCGCGCCGTTGCCGCCATTGGCGTCGGAAATCGTCGAACCCGAGAACGACAGATTTTTGATCGTGACGTTATTATCGACCGTCAGAATACCCTTGGAGTTCGACGGCGCCACCGTCGCGACCAGGTTCGCCAACCCTCCCACGCCAATGATCGCGATGGCGTTGCGGATCGTCGCGAAATCGTTCGTATAGGTTCCCGCGTCGATTTAAACGATCGTGCCGTTGGTGGACGCCGCGATCGCCGCCAACAACGTCGCGAACTGCTTACCCACCCCAACCGTTTCAATATTCGGGCCCGTGGGCAGCCCCATGATCATCGCCGCCGGCAGCGGAAAGATCATGAACGCGTCCGTTGGTTTCACCAGATAGTCCGACACGGAACTCGCGAGGCCTTCTCGCATGACCATCCGCGGCCGTTATGACCCGGCGCCCTATCCAGGCCGGATCCCTGGCGGACGACGCAAAGCCCAAAACGCGACGCTGCCGCAAACATAAAACAGAATGGAAAGCCCGAACGCGACCCGATACGACCCGGTGACATCGAACACATACCCCGCCAGCCACGACCCAATCGCCGAGCCCAAACCCGTCCCCACCGTGATCACACCCAGAATCGCGCCAAGATTGGGACCGGGAAACAAATCCGCCGTCTTGGCCGTGATTGCCGGCCCCCGCGCGCCCCAGGTCAGGCCAAACAAGCACGCATGCGCCCAAAGCATCGCGTGCTGATCCGGCGAGGTGATCAACATCCCGCACAGAACGCCCAGGATCGAGGTGCCATAGGTGACGACGGCGGAAAGCTCGCGGCCGATATAATCCGACAGCGTGCCGGTGATGATCACGCCCGGCAGCGACAGAAACGCCCCCATCCCCAAAACCCAGGCGGCATACAGCTTGTCGAACCCAATATCGACCGCGAACGCCAATTGATGCAGCGCCACCAGAAACGATCCGAGTCCGGTGAACATGTAAACCGCGCTCAGCAGCCAAAAATGCGGCGTGCGCATCGCCTGACGCAGGGTCCAGCCCTCATCGGCGGGCCTGTCGCGCGCGGCGGTCGGGCCTTTGTCCGCGCCCCGGAACAATGACGCGAGCGGCAGCAACACCACGCCCATGAACACGCCCTGCCACAGAAACGCCCCGCGCCACCCCAGGCCGCTGATCATCATGGTGGTGAGCGGAGCCGAGAACGCCCGCGCGAAGCCGTTCGCCGATTGCACGATCGACACCGCCATGCCGCGATTGCGCACGAAATATTTCGACAGCAGCGGAACGAACACAACCAGGCCGAGACAATTGGCGCCAAGTGTCATAACGACACCGTACAGGATGACCATGTGCCAAAGCTCGGTCACCAGCGACATCGCCAGCAACCCCGCGCACAGCATCGCCCCGCCGATCAGGATCAACCGGCTTGGCCCCAACCGGTCCACCGTCCAGCCAATCAGCGGCGATGAGAACCCGCTGACGAGCTGTCCCACGGAATAGGCGATGGACACCTGTGCCCGGCTCCAGCCGAACACTTCGATGAATGTTACCAGGAACACGGTGTAAGCGTGCACGAAACCGGCGCCGACCGAGAACGTGACGAACGCCGCGCCCAGAAGGATCCAAAGCCGTTTGCTGGACAAAACCGATCAGAGCTCCAACCGTCCCGACATGGATGCGACACAGCCGCCGCCGACGGTCGCCTCCACTGGCCCCTCCGCCGTCTTCCGCCCCGACGCGATCAGCAAACTGGGCCGGCCCATTTCGACGCCCTGTTCGATCTCGTAGTGCAACGAGACATTTTCCCCTGGCGCCATCGATGTCAGCAGCGCGGCGAGCGTGGCACAGGCGCTGCCGGTGGCCGGATCCTCCAGTACCCCGCCCAGAGGCGCGAACATGCGGGCGCGCAATTTCGTGGCGTCGCCGTCGCGGCGAACATACAGCAGCAGCGCGAATCGGAGGTTGCCGCCCGCGATCGCGTTTCCCGATTGCGCGCCCGCCGCGCGGAACGCCGCGATGTCCGGCATCGCGCGCGCCAGAGCCTCCAACGACGTGACCTCAGCGATCACGAACTCGACACCGACCGAGGCTTTCAGCGGGTGATGCCCGTTGGTGAGAATGTCTTTGGGCATCAGGCTGGCGCAGGCGGCGACGGTTTCCGTGGGGACAGCGTCGCCGATCGACAACGACCGCGGGGCGGAGATGCGGGTGCCGGTGATCTCGCGATTCGCGTCGCGCAGGATATGGACGCGCACGAGCCCGGCGATTTCCTCGAACGTCAGATGCTCCGGCGGTTTGTCCATGGCGCGCGCGAGGACGAAGCCGGTGCCGACATTGGGGTGTCCGGCGAAGGGCATTTCATGCGCGGGGGTGAAGATGCGCACACGGGCAGTATGAGATGGGTCGTCGGGCGGCAGGACAAAGGTGGTTTCTGACAGATTGAACTCGCGCGCGATGGATTGCATTTGATCGTCCGTCAGGCCCTCGGCTTTTGGGAAAACCGCGAGCGGATTGCCGCCGAAACGGTCCCCGGTGAAGACGTTGACGGTGACGTAATCGTAACTGGCCATGGTCGTTGATTCCTCGCCGGTGGGCGTGTTGGTATTGAGCGTGAGGCGGGCGGGCGCGGCAAGGGGCGCTGCGCCTTAGCCCGCGAGGAGGCAGCGTCTCCTGGTGGGGCCCGGGGCAAAGCCCCGTTTCACCCCCTCAATGATACGTCCGCCCCCCATCCACCGGCAGCGCGATCCCCGTAATGAACGACGCCTCCTCCGACAACAAAAACACAATCGCCCGCGCCAGCTCCTCCGCCGACGCCGCCCGCCCCAGAGCATAAAGTCCCGCCAGCTCCGGCCGCAGATCGCCATGATTGTTACGAATGAAACCTTCTGTCATCGCCGTGTCCACCATCCCGGGACAGACCACGTTAACCCGGATCTTCGGCGCCAGTTCCATCGCCAGCGCGCGCGTCATCGCGATCACCCCGCCCTTGGACGCGACATAGGCCGTGCTGCCGGGGCCCGTCGGCTTCAGCCCGACGCCCGAGCCGATATTCACCACCGACCCGCTGGCCGCCGCGCGCAAAAACCGTTCGGCCGCGCGAATGACCATGAACGTCCCGGTCACGTTCACCATCATGATCTTGTTAAACAGATCCGGAGTCGTATCGGTCAGCCCCTCGGACGAGAATATCCCCGCCGCGTTCACCACCCCATCCAACCCGCCCATCGCCGCCGCCGCCCGCTCCACCGCCGAATTGACGGACGCGGGATCGGCGACATCCACGACAAAAGCGTGCCCTTTGATATCCGCCGCGACGGTGTTCGCCGCGTCCCCGGATCGGTCGAGCACCGATACCGCCGCGCCTTCCGTCGCGCATAACATCGCCGTCGCCCGCCCGATGCCGGATGCCCCGCCGGTGATCAGAAGTTTCCGCCCGCTCATGCGCGCCATATTTCACTCCTCCCTTAATTCGTCGATGAGACCTCAAACAATTGCCCATCGACGCATAATTTCAGATCGCCCGCGTTGCGGCCCAACAGATATCCGATCGGCAACGCCTCGGTCTTTTGCAACGCCAGTTCCTTGCAGCGTACCCCGGTGTTGTCCGCGAATACCAGCACGCGGTCCGGCTCGCAGCCCAGATAACCACTTTTACGCTTGCCGTCCTGGATATAGGCCTGGATCGGTTTGCCGAAAATAATCTGGTAGCCGACGACACTGTTCAGATCGCACCGCCCATCAGCCCATGACAGGCCCGTGGTCCCGCACAGCAAAGCGCCGGCCGTCAGCAACGCGCGCATCAGACCGGCTTCCAGGAACGATCGACGGCGACATCCAGCAAGGTCGGTCCATCATGCGCCAACGCCGTTTCCAGCATGTCCCGCACCTCACTCAACGTCGTCGCGCGATACGCCGTCAAACCCAGACCTCGTGCCACCGAAACGAAATCGATCTTCGGCCGATCCAAATCCATCCCGACATAAGAGTCAGTTTGCGCCGCCAGCCCCTTCATCGCGTTCGTACGCTGTTTCAGGATTCGATACGAGTAATTATTGATGATGACGAACACCATCCGCAAATTCTCCCGCGCCGCCGTCCACAGCCCCTGGACGGTGTACATCGCCGAGCCATCCCCGATCAACGCCACCAGCGGGCGATCCGGCAGCGCGATTTTCGCCCCGATCGCCGCAGGCAATCCCCAGCCAATGCCACCACCGCGCATGCCAAAAAAGCTCTGGGGATCATCGCTTTTCAAAAACCGCCGCAAATTCGTGCCGGAGGAAATGGTTTCATCGATCACCACCGCGTTCGCCGGCAACACCCGCCCGATCGCCTGCATCAGCGCCAGCGGATGGATCGGGGAGCGTTCCGCCATCGCCTCCGCGTTCGCGTTCAACCGCGCGAGGCTGCTGATCCCCTCGGTCCGCGCATGGATCAACCGCTTTCCCGCCGCCGTTTCCCCTATTGCGTCGCGCGCCGCCAGCAACGCCGCCGTCATCTCCGGCAGCGTCGTTTTCGGCTCCCCCAATATCGCGACTTTGGCGGGATAGTTTTTACCGAGTTCCCAGGGATTGGTGTCGAGATGCACGACATCCATGCCTTCTGGCATCGGTTCGACATCGTCAGGCAGCGACAGCGTGAACAAATCGGCGCCGATCGACACCAGCAGATCGTGCTGCCCCAACATGCCGCGGATCGCCGCGGGCAGCCGCACCAGCGCGCCGCGATACAACGGATGCGACGAGGGAAACATCGCCCGCGTCGCCATGCCCTCATCATAGACGGGTGCCGCCAGGGCCTCGGCGAAGGCGACCAGTTCGCGCAGGGCGTTGCCCATCGGCACCGCGTCGCCGGCGATGATGACGGGCGATTTCGCCCGCGCCATCAGCGCGGCGGCGGCGGCGATCGCAGAGGGATCGCCGCGAAATCCACTGGCGACCCGGGTCGGAAAGCCCAGATCCAGATCCTCGCTATCGGTCAGAATATCGCCCGGCAACGACAGAAACACCGGTCCCGTGGGCGGCGCCAGCGCGGTTTTCGCGGCGCGATGAATGGCGCGCGGCAAATCGGATAAACGCCGCACTTCCTC
Source organism: Acetobacteraceae bacterium (assembly GCA_043785025.1). Taxonomy (GTDB): domain Bacteria; phylum Pseudomonadota; class Alphaproteobacteria; order Acetobacterales; family Acetobacteraceae; genus Rhodopila. The sequence goes on along the minus strand of JAYVXQ010000400.1, from coordinate 3,928 downwards.
CGACCATTTCACGAACGGACGCGCGATCACCGGCAGATCGGCCCATAATAACGGCTCGGTGAAATTAAAACGCTGCTCATGCTGACCCGCCGTCACGATGATCGGCGAGCCCGCCTTCTGCGCGTCATACAACATGCCCATCGCGTTCCCAAGGCCGGGGGCCGCGTGCAAATTCACACAGGCCAGTTGCCCTGACGCCTGCGCATAGCCATCCGCCATCGCCATTGCCGGCGCTTCCTGCAACGCCAGGACATAACGCAGCTCCCGCTCAGCGGCGAAGGCATCCATCAACGGCAATTCCGTCGTGCCGGGATTGCCGAACATCACGCGCACCCCCTCCTGCTTCAAAAGCTCGAGCAGGGCGACTTTTCCCGGCATGGTCGGCATGACATTTTCCCCGAGGGTGTTGTTGCGTCCTGTTTCCGCTACAAGGCCCGGAGTCGATAATCAAGCCGATCCGTTTTCAAAGGGAGCCGTCCGATGCCGACACTGACCCGCCGCCTCATTCTGGGCTCCCTCGCGGCCACGCCGCTGGCCACGCCTGGCCTCATTCACGCCCAATCCACATCGAAACCCGTGCGCCTGGGCTTGCTGTCGGACATGGGCGGGCCATACCGCGACGTCGGCGGACCCGGCAACCGTTACGCGGCCGAACTCGCCGTCGCCGATTTCGGCGGCTCCGTGCTTGGCCGCCCGATCGAGGTGCTGCAGGCCGACGATCAGAACAAGCCCGACATCGCCTCATCTTTGGCGCGCGAGTGGGTCGACGCGCAGGGTGTCGACGCGCTGGCCGATGGCGCGGGAAGCTCCTCCGGTCTCGCCATTCAGCAATTGGCGAGGGAAAAACAGAGGATTTACTTGATCACCGGCCCCTCGACCTCCGACATGACCGGCAAGCAATGCAGCCCTTATGGAATGCATTTTTGTTACGATACCTATGCGCTCTCGCACGGCACGGGCACGACGTTGACCAAGGCGGGCGGCAACACCTGGTTCTTCATCACCGCCGATTACGCGTTCGGCACGGCACTGGAACGTGACACCTCGGCCGCCGTCGTCGCCGCGGGCGGCAAAATTCTGGGCTCGGCGCGCGCCCCTTTGGGCACCGCCGATTTCTCCAGCTATTTGATCCAGGCGCAGGCGTCGGGTGCGAAAGTCATCGGTTTCGCCAACGCGGGCACCGACCTGCAGAACTGCATCAAACAGGCGTCGGAGTTCGGGCTGACCAAAAGCGGCGTCCGCCTCGCCACCCTTCTCATGGCCATCAACGACGTCAATTCATTAGGCCAAAAGGTGTGTGAAGGGCTGGTCTACACCGACTCGTTCTACTGGGATCTTAATGACGGCACCCGCGCCTTCGCCAAACGCTGGGGCGAGAAATTCAACGGCATGGTCCCAGGCCTGCTGCACGCCGGAAATTACGCCGCCACCAAACATTGGCTGACGGCGGTGAAGGCGGCGGGCACCACCGACGCCGACGCCGTCGCCGCCCAAATGAAGGCGCTGCCAGTCAACGATTTCTATAACGAGAACGTGAAAATCCGCGAGGACGGACGCGTCATGCACCAGATGTATCTGTGGCAGGTGAAAGCGCCATCCGAGGCGAAATCGAAATACGATTTTTGCAAGAACGTCGCGATCATCCCGCAAAACGAGGCGTGGCGTCCTCTCAGCGAAGGCGGCTGTCCGTTGATCAAGGTCTGACCCAATCATCCGCTCCGGTTGCGAGACCGGAGCGGATACACCGGTGCACCCGAACGGCAAGACCGGCGTCGCACCGGTTCGCCTGGATTGCACCAACAAACAGATCGCCATCATAACGTCGACGAGACGGCCCGCCGGCGATCGGCGGCCCTAAATCGGCGCGGTCGCGAACCGGGAGCCGGAGTGCACCGCGACCCTCAAAACTTCTCAACCCAGGGCCGCAGCTCCATCTCCCACGTCCAGGCGCTACGGGCCTGGTTGGCGACATGCCAATAGGTTTCGGCGATCGCATCCGGATCCAGCAAACTATTGGGATTGTTCTCCGGATCGACGCGCGTGGCACTGCGTATGCCGCCATCGATGACAAAATGCGCGACATGCACGCCCTGAGGCGACAACTCCCGCGCCAGACTCGATGCCAGCCCGCGCAGCGCGAACTTGCCCATCGCGAACACCGAGGAGCGGGCGAAGCCCTTGACGCCGGCCGTCGCACCGGTGAAGAACAGGCTGCCGCGGCCGCGAGGCAACATGCGCAGCGCTGCCTGCTGCGCCGTCGCCAGGGCGCCGACGGCGGTGACCTGCAACGCCGCGGCGGCGGCCGTCATGTCCAGGCTCAGCAACTCGCCGCGGATACGGGCGCTGGGGTTGTACAGCACGACCTCGGGTGAGCCGAGTCGGGCCTCGACATCGTCGAACAGGCGCCCCAAGCTGGCGGGCGAAGCGGCGTCGGCCTCAAAGGCCGTCGCGCCCATGGCTGCCGCCAGTGGCTCGAGACGGTCCCGCAGCCGCGCCGCCAACGCGACCCGATAGCCGTCGGCGACGAGAGCCTCGCCGAAGGCTCCGCTGATGCCGGGGCCGGCGCCGACGATGAGGGCAACGGGTTCGGTCATGCCAGGCTCAATGCGATAACGACACCATGCCGGTGCCGGGAAGAGTCTAGACCCTAGGTCGCGAGCGCCGATGCCAAAGGGGGATTCGACGAAACCGCGTACATGCCGCCTGGCGTCCAACCCCTCGCCGCTTCGCAACGTCCGTCGTCGGGCGTGGACAACCCGTGTACTGTCGACCGCATCGGCGCGCTCGTGCTGTCGCCTGATGGTGGCCGGTGCGGGCTTGGCGCGGCGCGGCGCGCCGGGCTGTAGGTGCCTGACGGAACCGAAGCGGCGTGGGGAATATCGAGAGTCGCGACAGACAAACCTGCCGCCCGGCCAACTGAGGCCCCGCTGCCGGCGTTAGACTGAGGGTTGATGCTGGTCGCTATCGGGCGAGCTTGGTATGAGATTGGGGCATCGGCATGATCGAACCCGAGTTGCTCAACAGGCTGACGGCTGTCTATGCGACCTGGCTGGACGAAGACGATCTCGGACAGAGATATGTCGAGGTATGCGGTCCTGGGCAGGATGCCGGAGCGACCTCGGTGCGCCAGTTCCTAGAGGAACTGATGCGGCTGTCATCCGGGCCTGACGCCCAGATTGAACGCCCGGCTGCGCTTGAGCATGCCGACAGCACGTTCGCGCAACTGCTCGGCAGCCCCCTGGTCACCCAGGATGGCCCTCGTGGGCTTGTCGAATCGGTGGCCCGTCACGCACTGTGCCTTCTGGCGATCCCCAGGTTGCTGTTCGAGGCATCCGGAAATCGCGAGCAGAGCGAAATCGGCAGGCAGACTCACGCGGAGATGGCGCTGCAGAGCAAGGCCGACGACCGGGATGTCGTCGCGCGAGGGATCAATGACCCAACCGATCGCGCCGACTTGGCCGACTCGCTGATGAAGGTCCTCAAGGCCAAGCTGGGCCAGCGCACGATCCGCTCGTTCTTCATCGTGGAAGTCGCAAGCAACGGCTATCGATCGTGGGATCCTCGAAAGCGCGCACCGAAAGACTCGGGGACAACCCTCGCTCGCCATGTCATCGGCACGAGATCAGGCGAAGTCAGCATCGATGTGATGCGGTACGAGGACGACGAGGAAAGCAGCGTGCGCGCCTATGAGTGGTGTGCGGAGTTGCGCGAGGACGCCGCGATCGAACTACCGGACGCGATCGCCTATGGCATGGCGTACTGCTTTGAACGAGCAGAGGGCATGCCAATCGGAGGGAAGTGGGATCTCATGACAGCGGCAGACTACCTGGCTGATGTCGACCTCTTGCAAGTCAACGCCTTCTTCGACCAGCATCAGGATGCCCAGACGCTCATTGACACAGGGGACCTGGCCTTCGTGTGGTTGTGG
>JAYVXQ010000399.1:0-3847 GCA_043785025.1 Acetobacteraceae bacterium | reverse complement strand
GCTCGGCCGGGTTCGCGTGGCCGTAGGTCAGTTCGTGTTTGACATGAAACGCGGCGATCGCGGCATCAAGCGTGGCGCGCGTGATCGCACCATCGGCGATCGGCACCGTCAGTTCATAAGCCTGGCGGCGATACCGCACGTCGGCCGACCGAGGCAACGATCGGCGCTCCGCCGGCACGCGCGCGGTATCCAAAGTGCGCGTCCCATCCGCTTCCATGGTCGCGAAGGCGGCGGCGACGGTCCCCGGATCGACCGAGCCAAGATCAGCATAAAGCGTGCGGACATAATCGCGTTTCAGATCGCTGGCGACCAGCCCGAACGCCGAAAACGCCCCAGGCGCGGGCGGAATGATGACGGCCGGTATCCCCAACTCGTCGGCCAAAGCGGCGGCATGTACTGGGCCCGCGCCACCGAATGCGATCAGGCTGAACGCGCGGGCGTCGTGACCGCGCTCAACCGAAACGATGCGCAAAGCCTCGGCCATGTTGGCGTTGACGATCGCGGCGATATGGGCGGCGGCCTGCGCGATCGTTACGTTCAGCGGCGTCGCGACATGGGTGGCGATGGCCCGCTCCGCCGCGGCCAGATCGATTTTCAGATCGCCGCCCAATAAGGCGGTTCGGTCGAGGTAACCGAGAACGATATTCGCATCCGTCACCGTCGGCCGCGTCCCCCCCAACCCATAACCAGCCGGTCCTGGGCTGGCTCCGGCGCTGTGCGGGCCGACACGCAACGAACCGCCGGGGTCAACCCAGGCGATGCTGCCGCCACCCGCGCTGACCTCGGCCAGGTCGATCACGGGTACGCGGATCGGATGGCCGGTGCCGTTCCGCCAGCGATTGGCGCTGGCACCGCCGCCGACCTCGTATTCCGCGGTGACCGCGATCTCGCCATTCGCGATCACGCTGGCTTTCGCGGTCGTGCCGCCCATGTCGAACGAGATCAAATCTTTCAGCCCCAACTGACGGCCCGACAGCGCGGCCGCGATCACCCCGGCGGCGGGCCCGGATTCGACGACCGCCGCGGGCATGCGCAACGCCTCCCGGATATCGATCACCCCGCCGCTGGAGCCCATGACGTGAAGATCCGGCAGGCCCAACGACGCGGTCGCCTCGGAAAGCCTGTTCAAATACGATTCCAGCAGCGGACCGACATAGGCGCAGACGGCGGTGGTGCTCGCACGCTCGAACTCACGGATCTCGGGCAGCACATCGCAGGACAGGAAAATGGCGACGCCGGGCAGCCGGTCGCGCAGCAGCGCGCCGAGGCGGCGCTCATGCGTGTCGTTCAAAAAGGAAAACATCAACGAGATGGCGATCGTTTCAAGTCCCGCCGCCTTGATCGCGCCGGCGATCGCGTCGACCTCCGTCTCGTCCAACGGCGTCACCACCGCGCCCTGTGCGTCGATCCGTCCGGTGATTTCGAAGCGCCAGCGGCGCGGCACCAGCACGGCGGGCGCGTCCTGGAACAGATCATAAAGATCGGCGCGGGAGGAGCGGCGCAATTCCAGCAGGTCGCGAAAACCGCGCGTGCCGATGAAGCCCGCGCGGGCGCCCTTGTTCTCCAACAACGCGTTGGTCACGACCGTGGTCGCGTGCGACAGCAGGGAAACGCCGGCGGGGTCGATCGCGTGGCGCGCCAGTCCCTGACGGATCCCCGTCATCACGGCCTGTCCGAAGTCATGAGGTGTGGTCAGAACCTTCGCGATGCCGATCTGACCGCCGGATTCATGCACCAACGCCACGTCGGTAAAGGTGCCACCAATATCGATCCCGATCCGCCAGGTCATGCGCGCGTCCTTCCGTCTATCGCCTGAAGTTTGGCCGATCCGCGCGCCAGCGTCATCCCCCAAGGGGCATCACTGGCCCGGAAGCGCGTCCCTTGTTACGGTGGCCCGAACCTGGGGAAGGACCACGAACCATGCGTCAGATCAAAATCGGCGACGTCACCATCGACGCGGTGGTCGAGCGGGAAGGGCCATGGCGGCGCCCCCAGGATTTCTTCCCGATGTATAACGAGGCGGTTTTCAACAGCCATGTGCCGGCGATGGAGCCGGAGGTGTTCAACGTCGAACTCGGGATGATGAATATCACCTATCAGACGTTCGTCGTCCGCTCCCCGAAGCACACCATTCTGGTGGACACCTGCACGGGCGAGGATAAAGGCCATCCCGCGCCGTTCGATTTTCCGGGCAAGGAACGCTGGCGGAAGGAGTTATTCGCGCTTGGCGTGACCTATGACGCCATCGATTATGTGTTTTGCACCCATTTGCACATCGATCACACCGGCTGGAACACGACCTTGCGCGATGGCCGCTGGGTGCCGACATTCCCGAACGCGAAATACGTGTTCCACAAACGCGAATACGCGGCGTGGGAAGCCGAGCACGCGAAAGGCGCCAACCCTCCGGGAACCGTGTTCCGCGACAATTGCCTGCCGATCGTCGCGGCGGGACAGGCGTTGCTGGTCGATGACGATTACGCGCTGGACGACCTGATCACGTTGACGCCGACGCCCGGACACTCACCGTGCCATTGCTGCGTGAATATCGTTTCGAAGGGGCAGCGGGCGGTGGTGACCGGCGACATGATGCACCATGCGATCCAGTGCCGGGAAGTGGATTGGTGTCCCGGCGTGGACTGGGATCCCAAGCAGGCTTCGGCGTCCCGGCGAGGGTTTTTATCGTCGGTCGCGGACACCGGGACGTTGCTGTTGCCAATCCATTTCCCCTCACCAACGGCGGGACTGGTTTCGGCCGATGGCGAACGGTTCCACTATCGTTTCAAACGAGATTGACGGAAGCCACCATGAGCCGTATCGACTCCGCGATCAATATCGACGACCTGCGCCGCATGGCGAAGCGCCGGCTGCCGAAAATCATGTACGATTTCATCGAAGGCGGCGTCGAGGATGAGGTCGGCCTGTCAACCAACGCGCGCGCGTTTCGCGATATCCGGCTGGTGCCGCGCTATTATGTCGACACCGCGAAGCGCGAGCAGCGCGCCGAATTATTTGGCCGTAGTTACGCCAGTCCATTCGGCATCGCGCCAACCGGCATGGCGGGCGCGTTCCGTCGCGACGCGGAGTTGTATTTGGCGCAGGCGGCGCAAGAAACCGATGTCCCATACCTGATGTCCGGCGCGTCGAATGCCTCGATGGAGCAAGCGGCGGCGCTGGCGGGCAAAAACCTCTGGTATCAGATCTACGGCGCCAGGAACCGCGACGTCGCCGCGGATTTGGTGAAGCGGGCGATCGATCTGGGGCTGACGACGCTCGCGGTCACCTGCGACGTGCCGGTGGCGTCGAACCGGGAGCGCAATCGCCGCAACGGCTTCGTCCGGCCCTTGCGGATGACCCTGCCGACGATCCTGGAGGCGATGCTGCATCCGGCGTGGGTGTTGAACTATTACCGCTCCGGCGGGTTGCCGATGTTGGGCAATTGGCAACCTTACGCGGCGAAAGACGCCTCGCCGGACGATGTCGCGGGATTGTTCGCGAGCCAAACGCCCGATCCGAGCCAGGTCTGGGGCGATCTGGAAGCGATACGGCGGGCATGGCCAGGCAAACTCTTATTGAAAGGCGTGATGCACCCCGAGGACGCGCGCCTCGCGATGGGCATCGGCGTCGATGGCCTGATCGTGTCCAATCACGGCGCACGGCAGTTGGATATGATGCCATCGCCATTGGATGTGCTGCCGATGATCCGGGCCGCGGTGGGGCCGGATGTGCCGTTGTTGTTGGACAGCGGCGTGCGGCGAGGGTTCGACATCGTCGCGGCACTCTGCCTCGGCGCCGATTTCGTCTTTACTGGACGGGCCACCTTATACGGCGCGACGGCGGGCGGGCT
>JAYVXQ010000398.1:0-12259 GCA_043785025.1 Acetobacteraceae bacterium | reverse complement strand
CGGCGGCCCGTTCCGCGCGCTTGGGCGGCCGGATCGACGGTATCAGACGAAAGAACCTGACGATTAGATCTTCGCGCATGCTCGTTTCGCCTGATAGCCGGGGTTCGATCCGCGGATTACGCGGATTGTCCAGGCGTTATGGTAACGCCCGGACAACTAGTTCAGAAGTTGATCGCACCGCCGCCGATGTGAACGCGGCCGGCGTCTTTGGTCGTCACGCGAACCGGGTCGGCGAAGTGGATCGCGCCGCCACCGATGTGAACACGGCCGGTGTCTTTGGTCGCTTCGGTCGTTTTGACGGTCGTTGTCTCGTTGGTCTGGGCCATTGTTTTACCCTTTCAAGAGTGTGACTCGGCGGAGTTTTTCGCCGCTGTAACTAGTATGAAAGGATTCGCCGCTTGTAAACGAAAATCTTGGGAATCTCGACGAATATTTTAAAATATCGCCGACGGTATTATTTTTTTTAATTTTCATGTCAATAACAGGGAACCAATCGTTAATTTCCTGAATTTTCAATTTTTTGCGTCGGCCGCAAGACGCACGCACCCGTATCGCGTGATGACATCGTCCGCACCCCGGAATTATCCACACCCGAAACAGCGAAATCGTTGTGAAACGGTTGATGGTTCACATTCCCATGGGTTCGGGCTGACCAATACCGGGCGCGTCACCACCACCAACGGGTGTGAAGCGGCCTCCTCAAGCCCAATGACCCGCGTTTCGTCGTTTCGGGCGGCGCGCGTGTCGAACACGCAGGCCGGAGAGACTCTAAAACAGTGATAGGCAACGGCGGACGGTTATTGGAGCACTTCGCGCGCCTGGCGGCGAATGTCACGGCGACATCGGCCGCGATCGTCGGCGTGTTTGGCGGCAAGAAGGACCCGGGAACACGCCAGGCGTCGTTCGGCCTTTCACGGGAACAAATCATCGCGGTGCGCGACATCGACGCGATTCTGGCGGCGGAACCGGCTCTGACCGTCATCCCCGATGTGGTCCAGGATGGTCGTTTCGATGGGGTTGGGCGGGTGTTTGAACCGGCGGGTCTCGGTTTTTTGACCCATATGAAACTATTCTCCTCGGGTGGCGAGCTGGCCGGCTTCATTTGCCTGTTCGACCCGGCGCCGCGCGCGGGCCTGACGGGAACCCAGATCGACGCCATCGGTCATATCGCCGGCATGATCATGGCCGATCGCCAACGGGAACAGCGGCATCTGCATTTGATGCATGTCGCCGACCGCGCGTTGCGGGTCGATCGGATGCTGCGGTTGGTGTCGGAGGCCGCGTCCTGTGCGGATGCGTTGACCGCTCTATTGGAAGCGCTCTGTCATTTTCATGGCGCGGCGGTGGGCCATATCTGGCGCCTGATCCGGCCGGACAAGCCGCTGGTTGAAATCAGTTGTTACCGCCGCACGCCCGAAATCGCCGAGGCCTATGAAACCGGCGCGCCGATCGCCACGCTGGACGAACTGACCGCGGAGGCGATCCGGCGCAACACGCCGCACGCGATCGACTTCGCCAATCTGGACGGTTTCGAAACGGCGGCGGAGGCCAGCCCATCCGGCTTCACCGGCCATGTCTGTGTCCCGATCTGGGTTCAGCAGCAGCGCTTCGGCATCGCGCTCGCGTTCATGACCGGGGACGCGAAACTCGATCCGGTGGTGGCCGATATCACGTCGTTGGGCGATACGATCCGCCCGGCGTTGTTCCAAAAAGTGACGGAGGAGCGGATGCGCTTCGCCGCCCATCACGACGATTTGACGCAATTATCGAATCGACTGATGTTTCAGGAGCGTTTGCGCAAGGCCATCGCCGCCGCGCGCGCGAGCGATCAGGGGTTCGCGGTGCTGTGCCTCGACCTCGACGGGTTCAAGCTGATCAACGATACGCATGGGCATGGATTTGGCGACAGTCTGCTGGTCGGTGTCGCGCAACGGCTGCGGGAAAGCGTGCGAGACATCGACACCGTGGCGCGCATGGGCGGTGACGAATTCGCGATTATTCAACCCGTTGTGAGCGATCCCTCGGGGCCGATAGCACTGGCGCAACGGCTGCTGGATACGGTGACCCAGCCTTATGATCTGGCGGGCCGCCAGGCGCTGGTCGGCGTGTCGATCGGGATCTCGCTGTATCCGGATCACGGGGAAAGCCCTGATCTTCTGCTGCGCAAAGCCGATCAGGCGCTGTATCTGGCGAAAAAGGCCGGCCGGAAAACTTTCCGCATGTTCGACCCCGCCATGGGCACGTCGGAGCAGGAACCGTTTCTGGTGGAACAAGATCTGAAAGACGCGATCAACCGCGGCGATTTCACCCTGGCCTATCAGCCGGTCTGCGATGCCCGTTCGTCCTATGTCGTGGGGTTCGAGGCGTTGTTGCGCTGGCGCCATCCGCTGTTGGGCCCGATCCAGCCGGATCAGTTCATTCCTCTTGCGGAAAGAAGTGGGCTGATCGTGCCTTTGGGCCAATGGGTGCTGGAAACCGCCTGCGCCGAGGCCGCGCGTTGGGAAAAACCCGCCCATCTGGCCGTTAATCTCTCGCCGCTGCAATTCCGCCAGTCCGACCTGTCGCAACAGGTCGCCGACGTGCTGCGCCGCACCGGGCTCGCCCCTTCGCGTCTGGGTTTGGAGGTGACCGAGGGTCTGCTGCTGGATGAATCGGATCAGGTCCTGCACACGATGCGGGAACTGCAGGCGCAAGGCGTCAGCATCATGCTCGACGATTTCGGCACGGCGTATGCCAGCATGAGCTATTTGCGGCGTTTTCCTTTCGATGGGCTGAAGATCGACAAATCCTTCGTGCGCAGCCTGGATAATGACGAAATCACATTGGCGATCGTACAATCCATCCTGTCGCTGGCCGATCGGCTCAATCTGAAGGTCGTGGCCGAGGGCGTGGAAACCGAGCGTGAGCTGAACGTGCTGCGCAAACTCGGCTGCCGCTTCATTCAGGGCTATTTGACCGGCCGGCCGGCCGATAGCCAGCAGGCCCGGTTGTCGTTGCGCCAGGGATGGGCTGGCGACGCGGGGGTTGACGTCGAGGCCATCACGCAACGGCGCCATACCCTCGCACTCGATCTGGTCGACGCCGGCGCGCCGCGACGGCTCGCCGCCGGATCCGCGTCATGATCGAAACCAGATCGTTACGGACGGCCGGTACATTCTATTTTTTGCTGGCTTCGCCAGCCGGACATCCATGACATGAAGGAGAAGCCGGATTTCCTCGATGAACGCTGAACTCCCCAGACATCAATTGGGCTGGCGTCTGGCTGTGCTGCCGTTTCGCAGCCTGGGTGTCTCAGCGGGATTCGGTATCGCACTTGGCATGGCTGAGGAATTGTCGGCCGTGCTCGCCCGCTTCTGCACGCCGTGCCTGATCGCCACCGCCAGTTTCTGGGACGGCACCGGACCCGCCGCCGATGCGATGGCGCGCTGCCGGACCTACCAGCTCGATTATATCGTCGACGGCACGATCCACGTCGTCGATGATGAGATCCATGTCGATGTCACGCTGCTGGATGTCGTGCTCGACTTCGAAACCGTGTGGCGCGGTCGGTTCGACGGCCGCCTGAACGATCTGTATTCCCTGCAGCACCGCATCGCCTTCGAAACGGTCCGCCATGTGGATCCCGAGCTGTTTCATCGCGGGACCGAGGACGAAGCCCCCGTCCGTACCAAAATCGGCGAGGCGCATCAGGCCCTGCTGTCCGCGATCCAGGGCATTTTCCGCCAGGACCGCACCACCTTTATGCACGCCCGCGAATTGCTGGCTCATGCGATCGCGCTCGATCCGGATTATGCCGCCGCGCATGGCTGGATGGCGTATTGGAGCATCATGGCCGCCGGTCAGGGTTTCGTTGAAAATCCCCGCGATGTCACGACCCTCGCCGGAACCTCGGCTGAGCGCGCCATTCAGCTTGACCCGTTCAACGCCCGCGCCTTCGCCATCGCCGGACACGTCAACGCCTATTTGCTGCACGACGTTCGCACTGCGCTGGATCTGCATGCCCGCGCGATCGAGCTTAATCCGAACCTGCCGATCGCCTGGACCATGAGCAGTTGGTCGAAAATCTATAACGGCGAACACACGACCGCGATCCGTCACGCGATGATGTCGCAATCCCTGTCACCGCGCGATCCGCATATCTGGTTCGTCGAGCACGCCGTGATGACGGCGCAACTGTTCAATCGCAATTTGGAAGAAGCCGATATGCTGGCCGATGTCGTGCTGGAACGAAATCCCGGCCACGTCTCCGCCCTCAATATCCGGCTCGCGATCCTGGGCCATCTCGGGCGTAAGGAAGACGCCAGCCAGACCCTCGCGCTGCTGCGAAAATTCGATCCGGCTGTTACCGTTGACAAGATATCGTCACGGATTCCGGTGCGTGGCGAAGATCGCGAATATTATCGGGAAGGGTTGGAGCGGGCGGGCGTGCCGCGGTCGTGACGGGTTAGAGCGGTTTCCGATCGCGTTGGCTCACGGAACCCGCTCTGATTTTGTTTTGGCGAGCATCTTTATCCGATCAGGTGTTGTCACCTGATCGGATGATGCTCTGATAATTTGTTTTGGCGAGCATCTTTACTCGGTCAGGTGTTGTCACCTGATCGAATGATGCTCTGATAATTTGTTTTGGCGAGCATCTTTACTCGATCAGGTGTTGTCACCTGATCGAGTGATGCTCTACCCCCGCGGCTCAAACAACTCGATCACATGGCCTGACGGATCCTCGCACAAAATTTGCCGCCCGCCGGGCCCGTCCGTGGTGTCGTTGCGGAAGACCGCTCCATGGGTGCGAAGCCGCGCCACCAAATCCGAGAGATCGGCGATCTGAAGGACGCACCGGTTCCAACCGCCCGGCTCCGGCTTGCGTCCATCCGGCATTGGGCGCGACGCCGAGGTCGCCGGTCCCGCGACCCACAGCGACAGATCGTCCCGCGTCAGGATCGCCATCGATGGGCCGAATTGCTGTTGCAATGCGAACCCGGGTTGTCCCGTGTAAAACGCCACGGCGGCGTCGACGTCATGCGCCAAATACCGGAACGCGGCCATGATCGCGGTCTCCCCATCTGGCGCGGTTTCCGATCGCATTGGCGCACGGAACCGCGGCAACTTTTTGTTTGAGCGAGCATGATCCGTTCAGGTGAGACCGCCCGATCGGATCATGCTCTAACCAAGCCGTTCCAGAGCTTCGCCCAACCGTTCGGCTTCGGCCTGAAACGCGACGAGGCGCTCGCGATTTTCTTCCACCACCTCGGGCTTCGCGCGGGCGACGAAATCGGCGTTGGCCAATTTTTGCACGACCTTTCCCGCCTCCGCCAGAGCCTTATCGCGCGCCACGGCCAGACGTTTCTTCTCGGCCGACAGGTCGATCAGTCCGGTCAGTGGCAGCACCACCGTCGCGCCATCCAAAACGGCCTGCGCTGAATCGGGCGGCATCGGACCGGTCAGCGCCTTCACCTCCGACGCGCGCGCCAGACGCCGGATCGGATCGATCCACCGCGCGGCCCATGTCATCGCGAGGTCCGACGCATCGCGCAGCAGCACCGGCGCCAATGCCGCGGGAGGCACATTCATTTCCACCCGCACGGACCGCACCAGCCCGATCAGGCGCACAACCCAGTCCAGTTCCGCGCGCGCTGCCTCGGCGTTCCGAATTGCGACCGGTTGCGGCCAGGCTTCCCCGATCAGCGTCCATTCCTTGCCATAGCCAAAACGATGCCAGAGTTCTTCCGTCACATACGGCATCGCCGGATGCAGCAGCCGCAGCATCAACCCCATGACATGGGCCGCGGTCGCCCGCACCTCGGCCGCCAGCACGGGATCCGCGCCCTCGGCGAAGGCTGGTTTCGCCAGTTCCAGAAACCAATCGCAATACGTGTTCCAAACGAAACGATATCCGCTTTGCGCATATTCGTCGAAACGAAAATCCTCGAGCGCCGCGCCGGCCTCAGCCGACGCCTGGTTCGCCGCGTCCAGGATCCAGCGGCACAACGCCGAGTTCACCGCGGACGGATCGAACGCCGGATCGACCCGGACCTCATTCATTTCGCAGAAACGCGCCGCGTTCCACAGCTTGGTCACGAAACTCCGCGCGTCTTTGACCCGGGATTCGCCCAATTTCACGTCGCGTCCGGGACCCGCCAGCGCGCAAATCGCGAAGCGCAGCGCGTCGGCGCCATAGGCATCGATCAGCTCCAGCGGGTCGATCACATTGCCCTTGGATTTCGACATCTTCTGCCCGCGCTCGTCGCGCACCAGGCCGTGGATGTAGACCGTTCGGAACGGCACATCGCCCATGAAATGCAGACCCATCATCATCATCCGGGCGACCCAGAAGAAGATGATGTCGAAACCGGTCACCAGCACGTCGGTCGGATAATATCGTTCCAGTTCCCGCGTCTTCTCCGGCCAGCCCAATGTGGAGAATGGCCAAAGGCCGGAGCTGAACCAGGTATCGAGGACGTCTTCATCCTGGTTCAGGGTTTCCGCGTGGCCGTAATGTTTCAGCGCCAGAGCCGCCGCTTCATCGGCGTCCTTCGCGACGAACACCTCACCATCGGGGCCGTACCAGGCGGGAATCCGATGGCCCCACCATAATTGCCGCGAGATGCACCAGGGCTGAATGTCGCGCATCCAGGCGAAGAACGTGTTTTCCCATTGTTTCGGTACAAACACGGTCCTGCCGGTCTCGACCGCCGCGATCGCGGGCTTCGCCAGTTCGGCGGCGTTGCAATACCATTGCGTCGTCAGCAACGGCTCGATCGGCACGCCGCCGCGATCGCCGTGCGGCACCTGATTGACGTGCGGTTCGATTTTGTCGATCAGCTCCAACCGTTCCAGTTCGGCGACGATGGCGCGCCGCGCGGCGAACCGCTCCATCCCCTCCAGGCCTTGAACGAAGGCGGCGTGAGCGCCGGTCAGGACGTCGGTGATCTCGGCCAATGTCACATGCCCGGACTTGTCCAGGACCGAGGGCATGGGCAGATCGTGACGCCGTCCGACCTCGAAATCGTTGAAGTCGTGCGCGGGCGTGATTTTGACCGCCCCGGTGCCTTTTTCGGGATCGGCATAGGTGTCCGCGACGATGGGGATTTCGCGCCCAACCAGAGGCAATATCGCACGTTGCCCAATCAGATGCGCCATCGTGGGATGCTCGGGATGCACGGCGACGGCGGTATCGCCCAACATGGTTTCGGGCCGGGTGGTCGCGACGACGATGAACTCGCCGGGTTGTCCGACGATGGGATAGCGAAGGTGCCACAGCGAGCCCTTCATCTCCTTGTTCTCAACCTCGAGATCCGAGATCGCCGTTTGCAACTTCGGATCCCAATTCACCAGACGGCGGTCGCGATAGATCAGACCCTGGCGGAACAAGGTGACGAACACCTCGCGCACGGCCGCGGACAGGCCTTCATCCATCGTGAAGCGTTCGCGCGGCCAGTCCAGCGACGCGCCCAGACGGCGGAGTTGCGTGGTGATCGTGCCACCGGATTCGGCTTTCCACTGCCAGACGCGTTCCAGGAATTTTTCACGGCCGATGGTCCGGCGATCGATTTTCTGCTCCGCGAGCAGACGCTCGACAACCATTTGCGTCGCGATGCCCGCGTGGTCGGTGCCCGGCTGCCACAGCGCATCCCGTCCGGTCATCCGGCGGTAGCGGATCAGCACGTCCTGCACCGTGAACGTCAGCGCGTGGCCCATATGCAGGGACCCCGTGACGTTGGGCGGCGGGATCATGATCGTATATGGCGCGGCGTTCGAAGCAGGATTGGCGGCGAAAGCGCCTTCGCGTTCCCAACCCTCATAAAGCCCATGCTCGATGTCGGAAGGGGTGAAGGTCTTGTCGAGTGGCATGAGGATCTCCAGCACCCCTTTTCCGCGCGAGAGACGGGGATCAAGGGGATCCCGTGCTTGCCGCGAATGCCGGTTCAGGGCAAGCGCATTCCCGCGCCCCAAAAAAAACCCAGGCCACCGAAGCGGCCTGGGCTTGCGCGAATTGGGATCAGCCCTTGCTAACAGGGGCCGGTCCGTTGGGCATCAGCAGAGGATCACAGCGCGGCGCGCGCGATCACCCGATCGATCTCGGAGCGCACCATCCGCTCCACCATCGGCGGCAGATTGGTGTCGAGCCAGGTTTTCAGCATCGGCCGCATTTCCTCACGGACGATGTCCGCGATCGTTGGGCCGCCGCTGCTGACCTGAGCGGCGCGATCGGACGTCAGCGCCCGCACCAGATTGCTGATCGAACCGGCGGCGGCACTTGTGGTTTCGGTGGATGCGATCGTGGGATGGGAAGACAAAGACGCGCTCATGTCGGGACTCTCTGGTTGAGGGGAGGGAGGGGTGGCCGAAGCCGGAGGCGTTTGGAATTCGATATGCGACGCCGTCTCCACGGGATTCTGGGCGGTTATGAAGGGCGGCGGTGCCGGCATCGGCGGAGGTGGCTCGGATAGCCTGGCCACCGGAGAAAGGTCGGCATGCGCGATGGGCGCGGTGATCGGTTGGGCGGGCATGTGCAGCGTCGCGTCGTCCACCGGCGTGTCGTCCACCGTCGCGTCGTCCACCGGCGCGTCGTCCACCGGCGGGTCCGCCGGATGGTCGTAAACCGGCTCGGACTTAGCGACCATTGGCGGCATGACGAACGGTGGCGGATCGGGCGCGTCCATCCGAACGGGGATGGGCGGTAAGACGAAGTGAGGCGGGGCGACGAAAGGTGGCGGCGCCATGTCCGCCATGGGTTCGGCGCGGACCGGAATTGGCGGCGCGACGAAGGGAGGCGGGGCGACGAAAGCGGGGGGCGCGACGAAAGAGGGGGGCGCGACGAAAGGCGGTGGCGCCATCTCGGCGACCGGATCCATGCGCACCGGTATGGGCGGGGCGACAAACGGCGGAGGCGCCGTCGCGGCCTGCAGCGGCACCACGATCGGCGGCGCCGGAATCGCGGCACCTCCCTGATAGGGTGGCGGCGCTGGCTTTGGCGTGTCCAGACGTGGTGGCGCGTCGCGCACCAGCATCGAATTGTCCAACAGCAGCACATCGGAATGCTGAATGACTTCGGGTGGCATTCGCGCGGACGAATCTTCCGATAATCCGCGCTCGATCGCCGCGGGCCCGGTTTTAGGTGGGCTGGAATCCTCTTCGCTCAGAATACGCCGGATGGAGGCCAGAATATCCTCCATCGACGGGTCCGCGCCCGATCCGGGCGGCGCACCACCCAATTGCGTTTGTGATCCGCTCATAGATCTCCTGCTCCGCTGGCCGCATATCAGCGGCCGGGTTGGTTCGTCGCGTAATCGCCAAGCCCCACCCATTTATCGCGCACGGCGTTGTAATAGGCGGTCTCGTCGTAGAGAGGCACGGGGAGGTGCATGTCTCGCGCGGTCAGACGGCCAACAGCCGCGGCAACCGCGTAAGAGGCATTCACCAATTGCGCCAGGTTCTGCACCAACGAGGTTCTGGAGTTCAGCAATTGTTGCTGCGCGTTCAGAACATCGAGCGTGGTGCGGCTCCCAACGATAGCTTCGCGCTCAACCCCTTCCAACGCGATTTCATTCGCGCGAATTTGTGAGCGAGTACTGTCGGCGGCGGCGCGCGCGGCGGTCAGCGTTTCCCAAGATTGCACCGCGTTCTGCACCGCCGTGCGGCGCGCGTCGTCCAAGGTCCGCTGCGCCTGTTGCTGCTGCTGACGCGCCTGACGCACGCCGGCGTATTCGCTGCCGCCCTGATACAGCGGCACCGTTAAATTCGCGGTGACCTGATAGCCGTTGTTTTGCGTTGCCCAGGAACTCGCGTTATTTTGTTGGAACATTTGGCCTTGCAGACTGACCTGCGGCAGCAACTGCGCCGTCGCCACGTCGATCGCGTCCTTGGCGGCGGCGTCATTGAATTTCGCTGATATCACCTGCGGATTGTTGTTCGCCGCCATGGCGATCGCTTCGGCTTCGGTCTTCAATGGCAAGGCCAGCGGTTGCGGTGGGACGAGATCAGGCGGGGGCAGCGTTCCGATCACCTGCTGGAACGTTCCGCGCGCGGTTTCAAGCTGACCTTCGGACGTTTGCCGTTGCGCCCGCGCTCCGGCCAGAGCGGCTTCGGCCTGTGCGACGTCGGTGCGGGTGATTTCGCCGACCCGGAAGCGGTCGTTCGTGGCTTGTAATTGCTTATTCAGAACGATTTCATTGTTCCGGTTCAGTTCCAGTTGCTGCTGCGCCTGGATGACGCCGACATACGCGTTGACGGTCGCGGTGAAGCTGGTTTGCTCCTGCGCGATCAATGTCGCGCGCTCGGCCATCACCTGGTTCTTGGCGCGATTGATGTTGGCGGGTGTTCGGCCGCCGTTATAAAGCGTTTGCGTGGCCTGGACCTGCGCCGTGCCGAGCATGCGCACGGTCGGGGATTTCAGGTTCCCGACGGCGTTGCCCGCCGCGTTGCGGCTGAAGCTGTAGCTGCGCGTGGTGCCGTCGCCGTAGCCGCCCGAACCCTGGAACTGCACCGTGGGCCGCCAGCCCGACAGCGCGGCCGGAACGTTTTCGTCCGTGGCGCGCAATTTCGCCCGCTCGGCCTGCAGCGCCGGCTGATTGGAATAGGTCGCGGCGAAGGCTTCGGTCAACGTGCGCGGCACATTGCTGGCGGGCGGTGCCTTGGCGGGGCGTGGAGGCATTGCCGCCGCGGTTTTTTTCCGGGTGCCCGGTCGTTGCGCATGGGTCATGGGCGGAAGCGGGGCGAGCGGGGCCTGTTGCATGACAGGTGTCGGTGGAATGGGTGCGAAGCGCGCCGGAGGCGGTGCCGGCATCGCGGGCGGCGCGAGGGAAATCGGCCCCTGTGGCGCCTGCGCCTGAGCTGGTTTGGGCAGACCGCCGCCCGTCAGGACGCCTCCCGCGGTCATCACGCCGAATACTGACAGAACAAGACCGTAACGCGAAGCCATGCGACACCTTCATTCCGAGGCAACGGCCGGGACCGGCGATCCTGGGATAACCGGTCTCAACCCACTGACGAAGCTGTGCCACAATCCGCGAACGCACGCCATGATGTTCCAGGTGCGGAGAGCAGCAGGTCTCGGAGCCTGGGTGTTATCAGCGAGGAATATTACAATTCCATTAACAAGAGGCGTGATTATCGCCGGCGCGGCGAAAAAAACGCGGTTCGGGGCGGTGGTACGACATAATGGGTTCTCGCGTTGGCCGCGCCGATGATCAGGAGACTGACGTGATCACGGTCTCTGACTCCGGTATTACTCCGTCAGAGCAATGCGGGCAGGGTAGCGCGGCCGACGGTCGAACGGGATCGCTCAGAACGCGAAGCCCGGCTTCAGCGCGAAAGCGGGCAGCGTCGCGCAGCGCGCGTCAAACAGCGCGATCACCGACAGTCCGGCGCCCGTCGGCTCCGCCCGAATGGCGCGCCCGGTGCGGTCGCCGCCGTCGAGGATGGTGACCAGCCGGCCGGTGACGTTATTCAGGAGATCCGAGATCGCGGGTGGGATCTCGGGCACGGCGCCGTCGATCAAAATGATGTCGTAAGGGGCGCCCGCCGTCCAACCGGCCTCAAGCGGACCGGTCACCACGCGCACGCCCGGCGCGACGGCGGCCAGGGTCGTCATCGCATGGTCCGCGAGCGGCCCAGGTGCCTCCAGCGCGGTCACCACGCAGCCCAACGCTGCGAACAGCGCGGCGGAATACCCGGTGCCCGCGCCGACGACCAGGATCGTCTCCCCGCCCAATGGCACGGACGCCTGCGCGAGGCGGGCGAGCACCATCGGCTGCATCAGCACGCGCCCGTCCCCGAGCGGAATGTTGTCATCGGCGTATGCCAGCGCGGTCCGGCCAACGGGGAGAAAACGCTCACGCGGCAGATGCCGCATCGCATCGATCAGTCTTGGGTCCGATATTTTGTTGGGGCGAAGCTGGCTGTCCACCATCCGCTTGCGGGCGTCGCTCAGAAATTCTTCCGTCGGATGGGCCTGGGTGATCATGGGATCGGACATTCATTCGTGGCTGGCGGGCTTATACAGGCGCATCCGGCGGCCCGCAAAGTGGGTCTGGCGATGTAGGCCGGGGTGTCATGGTTAGGATTGACCCAGCCCATGAAAGGGATGGCTCTTGACCGGTGCCCCGCCGCCGCACGATAACCCGGCCGCGAGCCGGGGGTCCGGTGGCAGAGTGGTGATGCATCGGACTGCAAATCCGCGTATGCCGGTTCGATTCCGGCCCGGACCTCCAATTCCCGCTCGCGGACAACCAGCATGGAGCGTTTGCCTATCGCCGCCGCC
>JAYVXQ010000397.1:0-12260 GCA_043785025.1 Acetobacteraceae bacterium | reverse complement strand
CTCCCGGCCGGCGGATGGGTCATGCGGGGGCGGTGATCTCCGGCGGAAACGATACGGCGGAAGCGAAGACCGAGGCGTTGCGGGCGGCGGGGATCACGGTGTCGGAAAGTCCGGCGGCGTTGGGCACCACAATGCTGGCGTTGTTGAAGGGGTAGCCGAGGGGTTACTCCCTTATCTTCATCGTTCTGTCATCAACCGGACGTTTCGCGCGCGATCGGACCCCGATAAACAGGGGTCATCGTAACCAGACGTTCCGGGGTCCCCATGACCAGTGCTTCAGGCTTTCGTCCGCGCCATTTGCTATATGCCACCGCGGCCCTTTCGATTTTCTTCCCTTATGGGGCCATGGCGGCGGTGGTCTATGGCGGCGTCGCCGCCGGGGACATGACCAGCAATGACGCGATCCTGTGGACGCGCGTGGACAACCCGGCCGGCGGCGTCCAGCAGGCCACCGCGCTGACGGCGCAGGTGTCGACCGATCCGTCATTCGGTGGGTCGGTGCTGAGTTTCAATGGCGTCTCGAACGTCACCGGCGACACCACGAATGGCAACGTGTTCAAAATCGACGCGACCGGATTGTCGCCGAACACGGCCTATTATTATCGTTTCAATGACAGCGCGAATACCACCAGTCCGGTCGGCCGTTTCACCACCGCCGCTTCCGTGGTACAGAGTGTGCCCGTCCGGTTCGGCTTCTCGGGCGATATCGACGGGCGGTTCCGCCCCTATCCTTCGGTGAACGGGTTCGGCACCACCGCCGGCGGTTCGCAAAACCTCAATTTCTTCGTTTTCCTCGGCGATACGATGTACGAGACCGCGGCCACGGGCTCACCCGCCACGGCGGTCGCGGCGACCGATGGATCGAACGCCGCGGCGGTGTTGCGGGATTATCATCGCAAATATCTCGAGAATATCTCGGGCGCGACAGCGGCGGGCGTGATCTCACCCACCGGCCAACAGGGCGTGCAAAGCATGCTCGCGGCGACCGGTACTTATACGTTGCTGGATAATCATGAGTTGGGGAACCGGCAGTTGCAGGCGGGCGGCGCGCCCCAGACCTCGACGAACACCGGCAACCCGGCGTCTTCCGACGTCAACACGACCGGCGCCTTCAACAACAAATCCCTGGGATTTCGGACGCTGGAGCAGGCGTATACCGATTATCATCCGATTCGTGACGTAAACCAAACGGTTTCGGCGGCGGTGGATCCGAACACGGCGGGAACCAAACAACTGTACTCCGCGACGCAATGGGGCAAGTCCATGACGTTCATCAGCGTGGATGACCGGTCGTATCGCGACATTCGATTGAAGGATCCGGTCAGCGGCGCCGACGTGACCGGGATTAACGTCAATGGCTCCTTGCAGGCCGGCGCGCGGGCGGACGATCCCAATCGGACGATGGTGGGCAAGACGCAATTGGCGTGGTTGAAACAAACTCTGTTGGACGCGAAGAACAACGGCACCATCTGGAAGTTTTTGGCGATCTCCACTCCGATTGACCTGACGGGCGGCAATCAGGATGGCAAATCCTGGTTTGGCGGGTATCGCGCGGAGCGGAATGAGTTGCTGAAATTCATCGCTGACAATCAGATCGATCACGTCGTGTTCCTGACCACCGACGATCATGAGATGCGCACGACACAACTGCTGTATTATCCCAATTATCCGGATACCTCGGTTAAAGCGCTGGTGCCCGGAGCGTTTCAGGTCGTGACCGGTCCGATCGGGGCGGCCGGCCCTGACGTCATCACCGACCATACCTATGCGAATATCCTGAATTTGCTGAACAGCGCCTCGACCGCCGTCGATAATAATCCCGATCTGGCCGCGCATGGTGATCCGCTGATTGGGCCGTTGGGCATTCGCGGGCTGACGAACGTGACGCGCGTGGGGGATCTGAACGCATCGGCCAACCCAAGCTCCATCGATTTCTTTTCGCCGGACAAGATGGGTTACACGACGCTGGATATCGATCAGTATGGCAATTTGACGGTGAATACCTGGGGGATCGACTCATATGCGTTGAACACGTTTCCGCAACCGGGCGGGGCGGCGCCGTTGATCATGAGTTTCACGATCGGGGTGCCGGAGCCCGCGTCGACCTTGGGGCTGTTGGGGATGGGGTTGTTGGGGCTCGCGGGGTTTCGGCGCGGTCGAAGTCGTATGGGTTGACAGGGCGCTGCTCTGGACCCGCCAGGAGGCAGCGCCTCCTGGTCGGACCCGGAGTGAACCCCCCTACCGCGCCGGTTGCGGCGCCGGATCGCCCGCCTTCACCGCGTTCGGGTCCTTGATATCCAGAAACAGCGCGCAGACGGCGCCCGAGATGATGCACAGCAGCGCCAGGCCATACAGGCCGCCGCTGTAACTTCCGGTGAGGTCGCGCACGAAGCCAACATACCAGGGGCCGAAGAAGCCGCCCAGATTGCCGAGAGAGTTGATCCAGGCGATCGTCGCGGCGGCGGCGGTGCCGGTCAGGAACATCGGCGGCATCGACCAGAAAGGACCCTTGGAGCCATAGAAGCCAAAAGTCGCGATCGACAGGCCCACCATGGCCCACCACGATCCCATCGTCAGCCCCGCGATGATCAGGCCAAGTGCTGAGACCGCGCAGGCGGCGAGCAGGTTCCAGCGGCGTTCCTGCATCCGGTCCGACACCCGGCCCCAGACCACGAGGCCGATGCCGCCGGAGACATAAGGGATCATGGTCAGCCAGCCGACCGTCATGTTGCTGGTCACGCCGATCGACTTGATGATTTGCGGGACGAAGAACAATACGCCGAGGCTGGCGACGACGATGCCGAAATAGTTCAGCGACAGCAGCAGGACTTTCGGATCGAACATGCCCTGCAGCACGGTGAAGGTGCGCACGGCTTCCTTGGCCTTCCGCTCGGACGCCAGTTTTTCGGACAACCAGGTTTTCTCGGCGTCGGTCAGGAATTTCGCCTGCGCGGGCCGGTCGGTCAGGATGAACAACGTCACGATGCCGATCAGGATGGTCGGAACGGCCTCTGCGAGATACATGATCTGCCAGCCGCGCAGGCCAAACAGACCGTTCAGTTCCAGCAACGCGGTGGAGATCGGCGCGCCCGCGGCGACCGCGATGGGCAGGCCGATCAGGAAGCCGGAGACGATGCGCGCGTGGTGATAGCTGGGGAACCAATAGGTGAAATAGAGCACGATGCCGGGGAAGAACCCCGCCTCGGCCACGCCCAACAGGAAGCGGACGACGCCGAAACTGGTGGATCCGGTGACGAAGGCGGTGACGCCCGCCAGAATGCCCCAGGTGATCATGATGCGCGCGATCCACAAACGGGCGCCCACCTTTTCCATGATGATGTTACTGGGCACTTCAAACAGGAAATAACCCCAATAGAATGTGCCGAGCATGAAGCCGTAGTCGGTGGCTGAGATATTGAGGTCGCCGCGCATGGTCAGCGCCGCGAAGCTGACATTGATGCGGTCGATGTAGGCGAGGAAATAGCTCAGGATCGCGAACGGCAGCAGGCGCATGTAAATCTTGCGCATCGCGGATTTTTCAATGGCGTCGTCCATAACGTGTCTCCCGGTCGTGGTCCCTTGGATGGGGGCTTGTTTCGAATTTGGCGAAACGCAATTCCGCCCGATCCCGCGGTCCTGTGCGCTCAGCCCGCCGCTATGGGGCAAAGCGGTCCGGCCCGCAATAGGGTTCGGCGGGCGGGTTTCCGGGGGTTGTTCAAAAGGTAGGATTTATATCGGTGAAGTCACCAATCGCGGTGGTCGGGCCGGAATGGACCGTGTTGTGAAATGTGATTTCGCGGGTCGCGCGATACCCTGGACTCGCCGGGGGGCGCGGTTCTATACAGTGCCACACAAAAGAACAGAGGGGCATGACATGAGTATCTTCGGGTCCATCATGGGAAAAATATTTGGCACGAAAACCGCTGACGCGGCGCCGGTCGCGGCGGTGTCGTCGGGCGAACAGCCCACGGCGGACGCTCCCGCCGGGGCCGGTGGCGCGCCGGTCGATGTGGCGGCGGTGCTGGACGGCATGCTCGCGACGTCGGGCGGCAATCTGAACTGGCGTCAGTCGATCGTCGATCTGATGAAGCTTCTGGGTCTGGACAGCAGCCTCGGCGCGCGGAAGGAACTGGCGGACGAGTTGGGCTTCGATGGCGACACGAATGACTCGGCGTCGATGAACATCTGGCTGCACAAGCAGGTGATGCAGAAGCTGGCGGATAACGGTGGTCAGGTTCCGGCCGATCTGAAGTCCTGAATAAAGTTCCCCCGGATCAGGGTCTGATCCGGGGGTTCGTCTGGTCTATTCCGCCGCCATGCGGGCGGTGGTGCCCGCCAGCAAGGCCTTGGCCTGTTTCGCGACCCGCGTTCCATCGAAGAAGTTCGGGTTCTGGGTGCCCCACAGACGCACCGTGTTGCCGAAAGTGAAGTCGTGGAAGTCCTCGGCGGTAATGAAGCCGTCTTCCACCAGTTCAAACGCCTCGGGCAGCGGATCGCGCATGTCGATGACGTCGAAATGCCCGATATCCGAACTGTAGAACGCGTTCAGTTTGGCGCCGAACGGATTGGTTTTGCCAAAAGCGATGGCGTTCATCCGGTCGTCCGCTTCGCAACCGAAATAGAACGGGGTCGAATAGAGATCGCGCCAGTCCTCTTTGCGGGTGATCTTACATTTCGAGAAATCGTCCATGTCGTCGATCCCGCCGATCGATCCGAGTTCCGGGTCGGGCCAGCCATCGCGGGCGCGCAACGCCGCCGCGATGTCCTCATAGCCATATTTGGTGACGTAATTCATGAGTTGTTCGCGATTGAGCTTTTTCGGATCCATCTTCTCGAGCGCGCGGGCGTTGCGGCGTTCCCAGTGTTCGATCAGGTCGCCGAACAGTTGCGAGGCCCAACCGGTGCCGCCTTCCAGAAACGCGAAGCGCAATTCCGGGAACCGGCGGGTGATGCCGCCGAGGAAGATGCCCTTGGCGGCGGCATGACCGGCGTCGGCGAAGTGGCCGATATGGTTGTAGACGAAGTTGGTCGGTGAATTACGCAGCGCCTGGTTGCTGCCGGTGCTGTGGAACGTCGGCGCGATTTTCAGGTCGCGGCAGCACGCCCACACCGGATCGTAGTCGTACGCGCTGTCGACGCCGAAGACCTCATACCAAACGCCGAGGCGCGCCGTGTCGGGATCGGTGCCCGTCACACTCTCGACCCGGCGGGGGAAGGCGCTGCCGAACATGCCGACCTTGGAGCCGAGTTGTTTGGTAACGAAATTGAGCTCGGCGATGGCTTCCTCGGGCGTGTGCATCGGGATGATCGCGGCGGGGGTCATGCGATCCGATAACTTTTCGAAATATTCCGCCGAGACAATGTTGTAGGCGTGGATGACGGCGCGGCGGGTTTCGTCGTCGGCGATGCGCGGCAGGCGCAGACCGGCGGTCGGGTAAATGATGGCGAAGTCGCTGCCAAATTCATCGAGCCGGTCGTACAGCATGCGCGGCATCATGGCGGTGGCCCGGTCGATCGTGTTTTCGGTCTGGCGCGACCAGAAGCCGGGTTGGGCGATGCGGCGGCGGCGGCGCTCGGCGGGCGACATCTCGAGCGCGGTTTTGGTGGCGGCCATGGCGGCGAGGAACCCGTTAGCGGCTTTGTCGCCACCCACTTTTCGCATTTTCTCGGCGAAGACCGGATCGTATTCGACCCAGTGGCCGTCGCCGTCGATGACCGGGTGCTTGAGGCTCGCGCGGATTTGTTCGGGCGTCTTGTGAGCGTGTCCTGTCATAACTCTCTCCCACTTTTGCGCAGTGACAATAAAGTCCTGGTGGTGGAGATCAGCGCAGCACCATCGGCGGCACGAGTCAAATGCAAGTATCCCGGTGTCTTCGCCTCCGCCGCGTCTCGTGACGGGTCCGTTCCGGATGATTTCGTTTTAGAACAGCCGCCAAAAGAACGCGAGCGTGATGAACGCCGACAACGCGATAACGAAGCGGCGCACCCAATCGGCGGGGATGCGGCGGGCGAGGCCGGCGCCGAGATAGCCGCCCGCGATGCTGGCACCCAACATCACCAAAGTTTCCGGCCAGCGGACGGCGCCCGCGGCGATGAACCAGAGCACGGCGGAGCCGTTGGCCGCGGAGACCAGCACGACGCGGGCGGGGGCCATGGATTTGAGGTCGGCGCTGGCGGTCAGCAGGCTCCAGGACGCCATCATCATCAGGCCGACGGCGCCGCCGAAATAGCCGCCGTAGATCGAGATGATGAATTGCACGACGGGCAACGCGCGGTCGCTGACGTGGATCCAGCGGCGCAACGCGATCCCGGCATGGGCGCCAAACGCGAAGGTCAGCGTCGCGAGCAGGCACAGGAATGGGATCACCGCGTCGAACAAATGCGCCGGCGTGGCCAGCAGCAGGATCGCGCCCAGAAGCCCGCCGCAGAAGCTGATGGGGGCGAGAACCATGGGCCCGTACCCGCCGATGCCGGTGATATCCTTCCGGTAGGCGAAGGAGCTGGCGATGGTGCCGGGGAAAAGCGCGACGGTGGAGGATGCGTTGGCGATGACCGGCGGCAGTCCCGCGAACACCATGGCGGGGAACGAGACGAAGGACCCACCTCCGGCGATGGCGTTCATGGCACCGGCGAGAAGGCCGGCGGCGGCCAGCAACGGGACGTCAGTCATGGGGACCGTTGTAAGGAGAAGCCGACCCTCTGGACAGGCGTGGTGGCCCGCCCAGAGAATGTCAGATCAAGGCGCGGTCGCGCCAATCGCGGCCAGACCGGCTTTCGCGGTCACGCCATCCTGTGTCGCGATGCCGCCGCTGGCGCCGATCGCGCCGATCAGCTTGCCGTCTTTGAGGATCGGGAAGCCGCCTTCCGACGCGGCGCCGTGGTTGCCCATCAGCACCGACAGCGTGGCGGGCGACGGTGTGCCATTCACGCCATTGATCACATCGGCGAACACCTTACTGGGACGGCGGAAATTGGCCGAGGTGCGCGCCTTCGCCTGGGAGAATGAGACCGATCCATACTGCGTGCCGTCCATGGTCGCGTGCGCCACCAGATGGCCGGACGGGTCGACAACGGCGACCGACATTTTCCAGTTGTGGCTCTTCGCCTCGGCGACCGCGGCGGCGATGACTTTCTGCGCGTCATCCAGGGTGATCGGGGTGCCATAGGGGATGTCGAAGGGCATCGCCTCGGGGATCGCGGCGGGCGCCTGAGCCAGAGCCGGTTGGATCGCGAGGGCCGTGAGTAATGTGATAATGGCGAGTTGGCGCATTGTTGTTTCCTCCCTTGAGTGGGGGGAGGGTATCGGGGATGATCGGGCGCGGCAACGATACGAGGGTTCAGAGCGTTGCGCCGAACACCCGGTTGAAAATCCGGTCGACGGCGCGGGTGTGCAATTCCGGGGCGAAGGCGGCGTCCAGTTCGGCGGCGGAGACGCGTCCGGCGATGTCGGGATCGGCGGCGAGGTTCTCGCGGAAATTTTTGCCCGATGGCGTGCCGAGTTGGGTCCAGGTCGCCATCGCGCAACGTTGCGTGATCGTATAGGCATCTTCGCGCGAGACGCCGGAGCGTGCGAGGACCAGAAGGACCTCTCCCGAATAGACCACGCCGCCGAGACTAGCGAGATTGGCCTGCATGCGTTCGGGGTAGATCAGCAGGCGGTCCATCATGCCGGCGAGGCGGACCAAAGCGAAATCCAGCGTGACGGTGGCGTCGGGGCCGATCGCCCGTTCGACGCTGGAGTGGCTGATGTCGCGCTCATGCCACAGGGTCACGTTCTCCATCGCCGGCACCACGGCCGCGCGCACGATGCGGGCGAGGCCGGTCAGGTTCTCGCTCAGCACCGGATTGCGCTTATGCGGCATCGCCGAGGAACCTTTTTGGCCGGGATGGAAGAATTCCTCGGCTTCACGGACCTCGCTGCGTTGCAGATGGCGGATCTCGGTGGCGAGGCGTTCGATGGCGCAGGCGATAACGCCCAGGGTAGCGAAGAACGCGGCGTGGCGGTCGCGCGGAATGATCTGGGTGGAGATCGGTTCGGGTTGCAAACCAAGCTTGGCGGCGACGTATTCTTCCACGGACGTATCGAGATGGGCGAAGGTGCCGACCGCGCCCGAGACGGCGGCGACGGCGATTTCGGCCCGCGCGGTGATCAGGCGGGCGCGGCAGCGGTCAAATTCCGCGTAATGACCGGCGAGTTTCAGGCCGAACGTCGTGGGCTCTGCGTGGATGCCGTGGCTGCGGCCGATGGTCATGGTGAATTTATGCTCGAACGCGCGTTTTTTCAGCGCCGCCAGAACGGCATCGATATCCTGAAGTAACAAATCGGTGGCCTGGGTCAGTTGCACCGACAAACAGGTATCGAGCACGTCGGAGCTGGTCATGCCGAGATGAACGAAGCGGCTGTCGGGACCGATATGGCCGGCGAGCCAGGTCAGGAAGGCGATGACATCGTGGCGGGTTTCCCGCTCGATCGCGTCGATCGCCTCAATATCCGCGGGACCGATCGCGGCGAGGGCTGGGCCGCCTTTTTCACGGATCGCGCGCGCGGCGGTTTCGGGAATGGCGCCCGCATGGGCCATGCCCTCGGCGGCCAGGGCCTCGATCTCGAACCAGATGCGGTAGCGATTTTCCGGCGACCAAATTCCGGCCATCTCGGGGCGGCTGTAGCGGGGAATCATCTCGGCCTCAATAAATGATGGGGGATTTGTCAGGTGCGATTTCGTTCTGCGTCAGCTAACACAGTGGCCTGATCAACGTCGAGGGCGCAACCGCGTGATGGAATTTGATTATTGGTCAACCGCTTTGCCGGTGTTGGCCCAGGTGGTGATGATTGATGTGGCGTTGGCGGGCGATAACGCGGTGGTGGTGGGGCTCGCGGTCGCGGGCTTGCCGGCGGAGCAGCGGCGCCGCGCGATCATTTACGGGATTGGCGGGGCGACGATCTTGCGGATCCTGTTGGGGTCGGTCGCGCTGCAATTATTGAATATTCTGGGGCTGACCCTGGCGGGCGGCATCTTGCTGCTGTGGGTGTGCTGGCGGATGTTCCGGGAGCTGCGGGAATCGGGGCACGCGGCGGAGGGCGGGGCGCCGCCGAAGACCTTGCGGCAGGCGATGTGGCAGATCGCTGTCGCGGATTTGTCCATGAGCCTGGATAACGTGCTGGCGGTGGCGGGCGCGGCGCATGGGCATCCCTGGATCTTGGCGGTGGGGTTAGTGTTCTCGGTCGTGCTGATGGCGGTGGCGGCGACGGCGATCGCGGGCTTGTTGCAGCGGTATCGCTGGATCGGCTGGGTTGGATTGCTGATCGTGTTGTATGTCGCGGTGGAGATGATCTGGAAGGGGTGGCACCAGGTGGCCCAGGCGATTTAGGGTTTGTCGGTCATCGCGCTTTTCAGCAGCGCGTTCACCCGGCTTTGCCAGCCGGGGCCGGAGGCGCGGAGTTTCGCGACGAGATCGGCGTCGAGGCGGAGCGAGATTTGAATTTTGGTCGGCGCGGCCTGTTTGCCGCGGGAGCGGAGGTAAAGTTCGACCAGTTCGGGCATCACCTCCCGCGTGGGGCGGGCGCGGGCCCATTCTTCATCCGTGGTTTCGGGCGCGTCGGGGTCCAGATCGATGCCGCGTTGGATCGCGGCTTCTTCCTCGGGTGTATTACGGATTATTTTGGTTTTCATGCTGGTTGTGCTCCTTCGCGTTGGCTTTTCTGAGGCTGATGACGCGGATGTGGCCGCCACGGATTGTGAACACAAGCAGATGCAGGTCTCCGCCGATCCAGCCCAGAGACTTCCAGCGCGTCTCACCATAGTCTCGTCTGGTGCCGACCCACTGCAGCGCCGTCGACCAATTGAAACGCCGCGCGGCCTCGAAATCCAGGCCGTGCTTCACCATGTTCGCGATACGCTTCGCTTCATCCCATTCGTAAATCAACCGCCGACCCTCAAATTGTATCTACAATCCGCCGGAATGGCAAGCACATTCGCTGCGCGCGCTGACAAAATGGTAGGAAATCCCTATCATCCGGTTAACCCAGATCCAGGAGGACACGACGATGTTGAATCCCATGTCACCGCTGCCGTTGAACGACCCGAGCCTGTTCCGGCAGGCGAATTACCTGGATGGGAAATGGGTCGAGGCCGATGGCGGCAAGACGATCGTGGTGAAAAACCCGGCGACCGGCGTGGCGATCGGTGAGGTGCCAGCGATGGGAACGGCCGAGACGCGGCGCGCGATCGAGGCGGCACAACGCGCCTTCCCCGCGTGGCGGGCGATGCTGGCCAAGGACCGGCGGGCGATCTTGCGAAAATTATCCGATTTGATGCTGGCGAACGCCGACGATCTGGCTGTCATCATGACGGCGGAACAAGGCAAGCCGCTGCCCGAGGCGAAAGGCGAAATCGCCTACGCCGCCAGTTTCATCGAGTTCTTCGCCGATGAGTCGTTGCGGATTTACGGCGATACGATTCCTCAGAACGCCAAAGGACGCCGGATTTTGGTGTTGAAGGAGCCGATCGGCGTGTTCGCCGCGATTACGCCGTGGAATTTCCCCGCCGCGATGATCACGCGTAAAGCCGGCCCGGGATGGGCCGCGGGCTGCACCGGCGTCATCCGGCCCGCCAGTCAGACGCCGTTTTCGGCGCTGGCGTTGGCGGTGTTGGCCGAGCGGGCGGGGATGCCAGCGGGGGTTTGCAATGTGTTGACGGGCCCTTCGGGCGCGATGGGCGAGGAACTGACGTCCAACAAATTGGTGCGAAAGCTGTCCTTTACCGGGTCGACCGAGGTGGGCGCCAAATTGCTCGCGATGTGCGCACCGACCATCAAAAAGACCAGCATGGAACTGGGTGGGAACGCGCCGTTCATCGTGTTCGACGACGCCGATCTGGACGCGGCGGTGGTTGGGGCGATGGCGAGCAAGTATCGCAACGCCGGACAGACCTGTGTTTGCGCCAACCGCTTGCTGGTGCAGGACGGCGTGTATGACGTGTTCGCGGCGAAGTTGAAAGTCGCCGTAGAGGCCTTGAAGGTTGGCGATGGCATGGACGAAGGCGTCTCGCAGGGGCCGTTGATCAACGCCGACGCGGTGACCAAGGTCGAGCAGCATATCGCGGACGCGCTGTCGCATGGCGCCACGGTCGTGACGGGCGGGAAACGGCACAAATTGGGCGGGAATTTTTTCGAGCCGACGATCCTGGCGAACGTACCGTCGAATGCCTTGATATTCCGCGAGGAGACGTTTGGGCCGGTGGCGCCATTATTCCGCTTCAAGACCGAGGAAGAGGCGATCCGGATGGCGAACGATACCGATTTTGGCCTCGCCTCGTATTTTTACGCGCGCGACATGGGGCGGATTTTCCGGGTCGCGGAGGCTTTGGAATACGGCATCGTCGGGATCAACGAAGGGATCATTTCGACAGCGGAAGCGCCGTTCGGGGGTGTGAAGCAGTCGGGGTTGGGGCGTGAAGGGTCGAAATATGGCATCGAGGATTATTTGGAGGTGAAGTATTTGGCCTTGGGCGGGATTGGGACGTGACGAGGGTATAAGCCGGGGTCACAGTCCGACGGACTTCCAGCCGTCGTCGACGCCCGTGGCGATGCGCGCGGTGTCCGGGAAAATTGCCTGGGCGTGTTGGCGCGTCAGATCCGCGAATTGTTTCATCGTCATGAACGGCTGCCCCCCGGATGAGGTGATCGCCCGATACCAGATCTGACCGGTTTGCTCCCAGCTTTTGCCGCCGATCGCGCGGGCCGCGGTGGTGAACGCGCGGTTCGCGATGCCGCTGCTGATATGCGGATCCATGCCGTCGTGATAGCCGGAAAAATGGATGGGTTGGCGGGAGACGCAATGCGCGGCATCCGGATTAGCCATGTCCCGCAGGCATGTGAATCCCCGCTGTTTGGCCACTGGGCCGATGATGTCTTTTCCGATGACCCAGTCGGCGGCGTCGACCGGCTGACCGGCCCGCCACTGACGGAACATTGATCCGAAGACGTCCGCGAGGCTTTCATTCAGACCACCGGGTTCCTCCTGATATTCCAGTTGCAGACTGTGTTGGATCACGCCATGCGTCATTTCGTGGCAGATGACGTCATTCGCCTGGGTGAAGTCGGTGAAGATCTCGCCGTCTCCCGCGCCGTAGACCATGCGCACGCCGTCCCAGGTCGCGTTGTTGTATCGCGTGCCGAAATGGACGGCGGATTCGATGGGCATGCCCGCGTTGTCGATCGAATTGCGGCCGAACACGGTCGAATAGAAGTCGAACACCTGC
>JAYVXQ010000396.1:0-12302 GCA_043785025.1 Acetobacteraceae bacterium | reverse complement strand
GTCACTCCGACCAATGATTTCAAGGGGCTGTAGAAACTTTACACAGCACCGTGGTGGCAAGATGGTCCCATTACCGACTTAACCGTCATCCCTTTATCAATGCGTGACCGGCTGAAATATCCTGCCGATTGCACTAGGCTGGCGGCCAAGAAAATCGACTGATCGCGATGCGCCGACGTTGAAACCAAACCGGACGCGATGTCCGGTGCGCCGGTCGTGCGCGGCACCCGCGTTAGATCGTCGCCGACATCTACGCCAGCCTCCCCGTCGAGCCCACGCGCCAGGTGATCGAGTTCGCCCGCGCAGCGTAAGCGTCGGCTCCTGCTCGATGAGTCGGTTCTCGTCGGCGTCTGAACTATCCTACGCCACTGTCCTGCCGATCACGTCGGAGTTGCGCGCGGGCATCAACCCGCGGATCGACCTCGCGCCGACGGCGGAGAACGGCTAGCGGGCGCCATCGCGGGTGATGGTGGATTGGCCGCGAACAATTCGTTTCTCCGACATGGGTCAGGCGATCGAACACCTGAACGCCGCGACTATGGTCGTGATCACGCGCCAGATCGCCGTGGTGCTGGGGATTGGCGCCGGCCATGCGCGCGCGAGGGCGTCGCGAGGTTCCGGCTGACGCCGCGCATCTCAATTTGAGCACCATCCAATCCCTGGCCGCGCGCCAGGCGTTCTTCGCACCGCCTGAGACTCAGGCGCGATGGTTAATGCGCATGACACGCCGCGTCGTTGGACGCGAGGTCTCGTCATCGAAGTCGTGATGAAATGATTCCGGTCACATCGTATCGCCCATCGCGGAGCCCCGGAGTTATGCATGGCGGACATTGATGATTTCTGGGCTCCGAGACCTTGTCTGTTTGCGCCACCGCCGGAGCAGGAACTGGCCGCCGATTTGCTTTCGCAAGCGGCGAATGCGCTCCTCGTGGGGAATCTCGCGCCGGCGAGAGACCTTGTCCGCCGCGCGGATATGCCCGTTCTGTGCGACCATGCCTTCGGGGTGATGTATCAAATGAATCCCCAGGTCCAGCGCAAGCGGCCGGTCGCGATTCCACCCGTGAAGTCTCATAAAATAGCCGGGCGAATGCCGGCTGACGACCAGATCAGGAAGATCTTTGCTCGTGACGGCTGGCGCTGCCGCTTTTGTGATTGCCGTGTTGTTTCGCGCAAGGTTCGTCCCGCGATGAGTGCCGCTCTGCCGGGAGCCATCCCCTGGAGCAAGACCAAGACCGGGTATAGTCACGCCGCCTTTTACGCGATGACCGCTTCCATCGACCATGTCGTTCCACATTGCGCGGGGGCACGAACGAAGAGGCGAACCTCGTGACGGCCTGCTGGACCTGTCAATTTGGCAAGGACAGGTACTCGCTGGAGGAACTCGGACTGCTCGACCCCCGTGATCGCCAACCCGCGAAGGACGGCTGGGACGGTCTTGAACGTCTGTTACGGCGGCCTGCGACTTTGGGCAACGTCGCGCGTAAAACGTCCCGGCTATCTGAGGCCGGCGACGTGTTGGCCCCGTCGCCGAAGAAGCCGCGTCTCACCGATGCCGAGTGGCTCGCATCCCTGGACGGGAGCCTGCCCTTGGCATCCAGGCCCCTGGTCGCGTTCGTCGCCGGATGCTCCGACCTGGACGTGAGCTGGAGCCAACGGGACGTCGCGATTATCCGTATGACCGCCGGCGGCAACGTGTCGCGGTTCATGGCGATCGGGCGGGACGGCCTGGTCTGGATTCCATGGGGCGTTGGCGAAAAAAAGGACGCGTTCAAATACTTCGCGGAAACACTGGCCGCCGGGATCCCTGGCGCGATCGCCTATGAGACACAAAAGAACTGGATCGTCTCGAAAGCATCGAAGCAGCGGCTGAACTTGCTGGAGGTGCTGGACGCGGCGCCAACGCTGCGCCTTGCGCTGGAGGCCTGCACGCGGCGTTGCTCGCTGCCCGGTAGATCGCCACGCCCGGGACGCGGAGCCCGGTTGTTCAGTCTTGTCGGGGACGCGTGATGCGGAGGCGGGGATTCGTTGGCCGGACGTTCGAATCCTCTCACTCCGACCAATCGATTTCATGGGGTCAAGGGACTGAGTGACCGGTACTGGGCGCGTGTTGATAAGCCGACACGGGCGGCTTTCTATGCCAAACCCAGAAACACCGCGAGCGACCGATGAACCGCGAGCAAGACCTCATTGTCGAGGCGGCCTATGGTTGGTCCCAGCCTGGCGCGCCGCACGGTCTGTGGACGATCGACCGCGATCTGTGAAGGAAGCTTCAGGCCGTTCTCAACGCCTGGCGCGATATCGATCCGTGTCACGGCGGCGTCCTGTAACGTGCTGGTGAGCGGCAATACCACGACGGTCGAGAGCGCGTTGAACCAATCGGCCTGAATGACGACCGCCGGACGCGGCTTACCGCTGTCTCCTTGTAAGGCAACAACCACGATGTCGCCGCGCCGTGTCAATCGAGGTCATTCCAGGTGTCGGCGGCAACCCGCTCCCAGAATTCTGTTTCTGCCCGGCCCTCGCTGGTTTCGTCGGCTTTCGCGAGCAACTTGCATTGGCGGCGGCATTCCGCGGCGAAACCGGGTGCTCGCGTGTCGGGGACCCAGATCTGGATTGGACGCAGTCCAGCGGCGCGCATCTTGTCGCGGCGTCGCCTGACCCGATCGGCGCTGGTTAACCTGTCCATGGCGTTACATGTAGCGCGTGGCCCATCATCCCGCAAGATGATCCCCCACCACCTTGCCCGCCCACCCCGTCCATAGCACTCTCCTCCCAACAAACCGGAGCAAACCCCATGGACCTCAAAGGCACCGTCGCACTCGTGACCGGGGGCAACGGCGGCCTCGGCCAGCGCATCTGCCACGCTCTGGCGGCCGAGGGCGCCCACATCGCCGTCATGTACGCCCAAAGCCAGGAACAAGCCGAAACCGTCGCCCGAGACCTCGCCTCCCGCTACCAAATCAACGCCGCCGCCTTCGCCTGCGACATCACCGACCAAACCGCCGTCGACGAATTAATAACAAATGTAACGAAACGATTTGGCCGCCTCGACATTCTCATCAACGACGCCGCCTACAACAAATCGATCCCATTCCAGGATCTGGATAATCTCACGCAATTTGAATGGGACAAAATCATCGCCGTCAATCTCACCGGCCCCATGCGCCTCATCAAAGCCGTCGCCCCCATCATGAAAAATCAAAAACAGGGAAGGGTGGTCAACATTTCCTCCGTCGCCGGCCTCACCCCCACCGGATCCTCGATCGCCTACGCCGTCTCCAAAGCCGGCCTCATCCACCTCACCCGCTGCATGGCCGTCGCCATGGCCCCCGAAACCCTGGTCAACTGCGTCGCCCCCGGCCTGCTCGAAGGCACCCGCGCCACCGCCAACCTCCGCCCCGAGCAAATCAGCACCGGCGCCTCCCAATCCCTGCTGAAAAAAGCCGCCGACAAAGACGACTGCGCCGGCATGGTCGTCACCATGTGCAAAACCGAAACGATGACCGGCCAGACCATCGTCATCGATTCCGGCCGCGTCTTCCACTGACACAAGCCAAGGTTGAGGCCGTCCACGAAACCGGATAGCCTCAACCCCCACCGCGAAAGCGGTCGCCGCAAGCCATGATCGATCAACAGCCGGGAAAGATTATATGTCGGACTTAAAGGAAAAAACGCAGCCCAAACGGGTTCAGAACCCGAACGCCGCCGCCGTGCGTGTCGCCTTCGACCCGCTTCGCCCCACCGAAAAGCCGCAAGACTATTATGATGACATCAAGCAAAAATTCGCCGAGGCCCGCGACCTCCGTCTCAGCTTCCGCCCCGACGGACGCGCGCAATACACCTCCGAACTGACCGGCGAGCTCGCGAAATACGAGATCGATCCCTACGTCGCCCCCGCCGAACCCCGCGCCCCCATCAACGACACCGTGGAATGCCTGTTCATCGGCGGCGGCTTCTCCGCGTTGCTGACCGCCGCCCGCTTGCGCGAAAAAGGCGTCGAAAGCATCCGTATCGTGGAACGCGGCGGCGACGTCGGTGGCACCTGGTACTGGAACCGCTACCCCGGCGCCGCCTGCGACGTCTCGGCGTACGATTACCTCCCGTTGCTCGACGAAATGAATTACGTCCCCGGCAGCTTCTTCGCCAAGGGACCGGAAATCTTCGGCCATTGCCAGGCCATCGCCCGTAAATACGATCTCTACGATCTCGCGGTTTTCCAGACCACGGTCACGTCCACGACCTGGGATCCGGAAGCGAAATTATGGCGCGTCAGCACCGATCGCGGCGACACGATGTCGGCACGGTTTGTGATCTGCGCCAACGGCACGCTGTCCAAACCAAAACTCTCGAAAATTGACGGCATGGACCGTTTCGAGGGCCATTCCTTCCATTCCTCGCGCTTCGACTACGACTACACCAAATCCGATCTGTCCGGATTGAAGGACAAGGTCGTCGGCATCATCGGCACCGGCGCCTCGGCCGTGCAGATCATTCCGCGGGTGGGACGCGCGTCGAAGGCGCTCTATGTCTTCCAACGCACCCCCTCCGCCATCGACATCCGCGACGACATCCCCACCGATCCCAATTGGGCTTCCGCGCTTAAACCCGGCTGGCAGGAAGAACGCCTCGCCAAACACATGCGCGGACCCGTTTTGACCGAGCGACAAAAAACCGATCTGGCCAACCTGCCGCGGGAAGAAAAAATCCGCCGTCAGGAAAACCAGAATATCGAGCATCAAATGCGGATCCACGCCCGCGTCGATGAAATCGTCAAGGACAAAGCCACCGCCGATTCCCTGAAACCCTGGTACATGCACCGCTGCAAACGGCCCTGCTACGACGACGAATACCTGCCCGCGTTCAATCTACCGAACGTG
This sequence comes from Acetobacteraceae bacterium, assembly GCA_043785025.1. Classification (GTDB taxonomy): domain Bacteria; phylum Pseudomonadota; class Alphaproteobacteria; order Acetobacterales; family Acetobacteraceae; genus Rhodopila. The sequence continues at coordinate 7,425 of JAYVXQ010000396.1, read as the reverse complement.
CATCTGGTCGACACCAAAGGCCAGGGCGTGACCGAGGTCAACGCACGCGGCGTCGTCTTCGAAGGCCGCGAATACCCCGTCGATGTCCTGATTTACGCAACCGGGTTCGAGGTTCAGGTCACTGGCATCTACAACGAAATCCGCGGCGAAAACGGCCTGGAACTGAACGAGAAATACGCCGAGGGCATGCGCACCGTCTTCGGCATCCACTCCGCCGGATATCCCAATCTGTTCATCATGGGCGGCTATCAGGCCTCGTTCCAGTTCAACCTGACCTTCATGCTGCGCACGCAAGGCGGTCACATCGCGGATTGCATCAAATACGTCCGCGAACACAACCACACCACGATCGACGCCAAATCGGAAACCGAGCAATGGTGGGTGGACGAGGTCATCCGCCACCGCGGCAAAACCAACCGCAACCGAGAATGCACGCCCGGTTACTATAATTTCGAGGGCGAATCGAACCGCCGTCAGGACGGCAATTACAACGGCGGCTTCGCGCAATACGCCGCCCATCTGGCCGAGGTGAAGCAGAACATCGAAACCCATTTCCGCTTCGCCTGAACGACAGGACAAACGGACCGCGATCGTTTCACATCGCGGTCCGCCCCTCCCCAGACCATCGCGCCGCCATGTCATACCCGGCGCGCGTGCCGACCGGCGACGGATGCCCTTCCGTCTCCTCCGCCAGCATCCGCGCCACCAATTCCCGCCGTTCCACCTTCATCGCCGAATCGATCAATATTTGCCGAAACAAATCGCGCTGCGCCGCACTCCCACCCAACCGCCGCAACGCCCCATGCAGGATCGGCTCCAGCAACCCAACGACCCGCCCGTGCAACCCTATCCGATGCGCCAGAACCGCCTCACAAACCGGGATCACCGCCTCGGTCGTGCCATCGGCATCCCACACCCCCGGCTCCGCCGCCCGCGCCCGCAACGCCTCCAGCAACCGAGCCGCCGCCGCCTCCCGCCCCACCGAAGCCAGAGCCATCATCAAATGCGGTGACAATAAAGGTTGCGCCGGCTCATCGATTTTCGCCGCCGCCTTCTCCGCCAATTCCTCCCACCGGGCGCCGACATCCAACCCCTGCTGCTCCAACCGCCACAGCAAAGCGGACGCGTTCTGCAAATCGTTGAATTGCGCCGGCGCCGCCTTCGTCATCGGCGAGTCCAAATTACGAATGTTCCGATCGTAACTCTCCAGCACCGCGTCACGCTGGCCGAGGTCCAGCATCATCAGCGCCTGATGCCACCACAAATGATGCACCAGATTCGCCCCCGCCGGCCAATAAATGGTTTGCGCGTTCAACCAGTCCACGCCCTCCGCCTGCCGCCCCTCCGCGCCCAGAATATGCGCCTTCACATGATGCGCGAAGAAATTCACCGGATCGATGTCGTAAGCACTGTCGATCGCCCGATCCGCCGCCGCGGTATCGCCAACCTCCTCATGCGCGAACGCCCACACCGTCAGGAAACACTCGTATCCCGGCACATCCCGCGACCAATGCCGCGCCAACGCGTCCGACCGCTCCAATATCGCGCGCGTGTGTCCATGCCGGAAATGGGCGACGTTACTGATCCGGATCGTCATCAGATCGGCGGGGTACTCATCCAGGATCGCGTCCCAGATATCCATCGCCACCCCTAATTGTCCGTTATGGCTGGCCTCCAAAGCCTGGATATGCAGCCGCTCCCGCCGCGTCGCGGTGCCCACTTTCGCCGCCGCGGTCAGGCACGACGCGATCGCCGGCCGCGACGCGACGTTGGCACCCGCCACCAGCAACGATCCCTTCAACACATGCCCCATGACAAACTCAGGATCCGCGGCCAAAGCGGCGTTCACCAAAGTCATGGTATCCGCATGCGCCTTCAGATAATGCTCGACCGCCAGGCTAAACAGCTGGCCCACCTCCGCGCTGTCGGTCGATAACGCCAAACCGCGCGTATCACGCTGCATCAATACGCCGCCTCCAACAGCGCCAAAGCCTCGGCGATTTGCGCCTCCGCCGTTCGCGCCCCCGCGTTCGCGTTGAAATTCTTCACCGTCTCCGCCGCGATCGCCGGCAAATCACCCCGGGGAATATCCAATTGCCGCAATCGCGTCGGCATTTCCATCCGCGTATACAGCGCCTCCAACCGGTCCGCGACCGCCAGAGCCGCCTGCCGCGCGTCCATATTGCCGTGCCAAACCGCCAACGCCTCCGCCACCTGCCGCGCGTTCGCGGGCTCGTTGCTCAAGCGGATTTTCGCCGCCTGCACCACCGCGGTCGACTCGCCCTGACCGACATGTGGATAGCGCACATGCAGCGCCGTCGACACCGCGTAATTGCCGGAGAACGCACCGGCGCGAAACCGCGGCGCCCCGTCATCCTCCGCCCGGTTTTGCAAAAACGCCGCCACGCACAGATCAATCCGCGGCGCCGCCCGATCGATCTCGTCCACCAACCGGGGATACGCGCCATGCGCCAGCCGGAACGCCTGATCCCGATCCGCCGCCGCCAGAGGATTGATGCTGGTCTGCGCCATCGACCCCACCAGTCCCGCGAACACCGTCGTCGCGGTCGACCGGATCAACGACGGCGGCGCGCTCATCAACGCGCCTTCATCGAGAAAAATCGCATGCGGCCTGGTTTTGGGATCGAAATATTCCATCCGATGATCCAGATCCGGATTCTTCAACCCCGTGCCCGCCCGGTTCATGGCACTGTTCGGCGTTGTCGGAATATTGATGATCGGCGGTTTCGCCGCCATCAACCGCGGACTATACGCCGGTTTCCCGTCCGGATATTGCGTCATCAGATCGAACGGGTCGCCGCTCTCACCCATGAAGATCGCGATCGCCCGCGTCGCCACGATGACGCTGCCACCACCCACCGCGATCAATAAATCCGCCTCCATCGCCCGCGCCGCCGCCTCTCCCAACCGCACTGAGGCATAGGTCGAATCTTTCTCGATCCGATCGAACACACCCACGAAACGATCACCCAACGCCGCCGCGATCCGTTGCACCACATCGGTGCGTCGATTGACCGACGGCGAGCACACCACCAGCGCCCGCTTCGCCCCCGCCCGCGCAACCGCCTCCTTCAAATTTTGCTCAATCACTTCGGCCCCGCAATACAGCCGCCAGGCAAACCCCGAAGCCCGAAACATCGTGTTTTCTCCTTAAACCGGCAACCGCAACAGCGCATCCGCGTTGCCATGCGCGATCTTCGCCCGATCGGCTGATGATACCGGCAAGCCATCCAAAAACGCCCGCGCCCGCGCGTTCGACGCGAAGGGATAATCGACCGAGAACATGATCCGGTCCACGCCAAACGTCACCAACGCCGCCATGAACGGCGCCATCGTGAAAAACCCGCTGGTGGTCAGCCAAACCTGCTCGGTCAAAATCTCCCGCACCGAGCCCCGCAGCCGCGCTTTCGCCTCCAACATTGTTGTCTCATCGATCCGATCCAGCATGAACGGCAGCGCTTCCCCCATATGCCCGATCACGATCTTCAACCCGCGATGCCGGTCCAGCGCCCCGCTCAACGCCAACCGCAACGTATGGGTCGCCGTCTCGGCATGCCATCCCCACGCCGACAGAGCCATTGTAAAACTGAAATTACCCGGCAGCCCGTCGTAATACGCCGCCCGTACCGAAGCCGAGGGAATGCCCGGATGCAAATAAATCGGCACATCCAGCGCCGCCGCCTGGCTCAAAACGGCGTCATACATTGTATCATCCAGAAACCGCCCGTCCGTCGGCCCATTCACCAGCGCGCCGTGAAACCCAAGAGTTTTGACCGCCCGCGTCAATTCCTCCGCCGCCGCGTCAGGCGAATGCAACGGCAAATGCGCGAACCCCCGCAACCGTCCGGGATGCCGCGCGCACGCCTCGGCCAGCGCGTCGTTATACGCGCGCGCGACATCGATCCCCGCCGCGCCCGCCACCAGATCCGCGCCGGGACCCGCGACCGACAATACCTGCGTCGAGATCCCGCTGGCATCCATATCCGCGATGCGCGCCGCTCCGAGATCGGCGAGTTCCTCCCGCTTCAGGCTCTGCGCCCACCGGAAATCCGCCCCCGGAAATCCCCTTCGCGCGATCGCCTCAGGATCGATCCCCGCGACAATCCGCGGCACGGTGAAATGTTCTTCCAGGGCGACGATGCGCATGGCGGGTTTCTCCCTCGCGTTGCCCGAATAACTGTAAAATTCCAACCGTCACGGCGCGCCCACGGCTTTCGCCGCGATCAACCGCTCGACCTCATCATCGCCAAACCCCGCCTCGCGCAAAACCTCGCGCGTATGTTCGCCCAACCGCGGCGGCATCCGATGGATCCCCGCCGGACTGGCCGAAAACCGCGCCGGAGGCCGCGCCTGCCGGATTTTCCCCTCGGTCGGATGATCCAACACCGGAAACATCCCCACCGCCTTCAAATGCGGCTGTTCCGCGATCTCATTCAATTTGGCGAACGCGGTGTGCGGCACATCCAGCCGCAATAACAACGTCTCCCACTCCGCGGTCGTCCGCGTCGGCGCGATATCCCGCATCCGGTCATAAATCAGATCGATGTTGCGCGCCCGTAACACCGGATCGCGCACCGAAAATTCCTCGATGCATTCTGGATGGCCCACCGCCTCAAAGAACGCGCACCAGTTTTCCCCTGAATAGGGCAGCATCGTCAGCCACCCGTCCTTCGTGCGCACCGGCTTGCGCGCCTTCATGCGCTTATACCCCGACGGCCCGATCGGCGGGTCGAACGCCAGCCCGCCAAACATCTCGATGCTGTTGAACGCCGCCAGAGTTTCCAGCATCGGCACCTCGACCATCTGCCCTTCGCCGGTGCGTTCCCGATGCAACAACGCCGCCGTGACCGCCGACGTCAACGCCATCCCGCATAATTTATCCCCAATCAGGCTCGGGACAAACGCCGGTTCCTCATCCGTCCCCATCGCCGAGGCGAACCCAGACGCCGCCTGAATAATTTCATCGAACGCCGGCCGCGCGGCCCATGGCCCATCCTGCCCAAATCCGGTCGCCACCGCGTAAACCAGTGTCGGGTTCAACGCCTGACACGCATCATACCCAAACCCCAGCCGCGCCAAACCCGCCGGCCGGATATTCGACACCAGAGCATCCGCGGTTCCGATCAACGCCCGCAAAACCCCGGCCCCATCAGGATGTTTCAAATCCAGCGCGATACTGCGCTTGTTGCGGTTCGCCGCCATGAACTGCCCGCTCATGCCGCGATTGCGAAACTGTCCCGAATTGCGCCAGGTATCCCCGCTGAGTGTCTCGACCTTAATGACCTCCGCCCCCCAGTCCCCCAGAGTCTGTGTCCCAAACGGTCCAAACAGCACCGTCGTGAGATCCAGAATGCGAAACCCCTTCAAAGGACCCGTGGTCATCACCCCGGCGCCGCCGCGAACACGTAAGGGTCCAAGGTTTCCTGCGCCGCCTTGCGCATCTCATGCCATTTGCCAGGGCCGCCGTAATACGCGAGGCTTCCCGGTGCCGCGTTCCCATCCCCATTATAATACGACAAACAATCCCGCAGCGCCCGCGTGGATATATCCGCCTCCGCGCAATGTGCGGCGTACGCCACTTCCGGCTCGCCGCGGATATCCACCACGCCCATGCCGCGCGTCCGTAACGTTTTCAACATCCAGACCACGTAATCGGTGTGTGCCTCAATGCCCAGGGTAAAATTAAATTGTCCGCCGCCGCCCTGAGGGCCCGACATGATGAACAAATTCGGAAACCCCTGACTATGCAATCCCAGGAAAGTCCTGACCCCTTCATCGCGCCATTTCCGTGTGAGAGTCTGCCCACCCCGGCCGGTGATCATGTTGAATGTCGAGGTCGCCATCCATTGGAAACCTGTCGCGTATATCAACACATCCAGCGGATACTCGACGCCGTCATGCACCACTCCCCGCTCATTGATCTCACTGACACCCAAAGGCGCCGTATCGACCAACGTCACCTGCGGTAAATTGAACGCCGGCAAAAATTCGTCATGAAACGTCGGCCGCTTGCAGCCATACGGATAGTACGGCTTCAACGCCTCCGCCGTCTTCGGATCGTGCACGATCGCATCCACCCGGGCACGAATTTGCTCCATGATCCGGAAATTCGAATCCAACTGCCGTTCGATCAATTCCGCGGGAGATAACGCCCGTTCATACGATTTCCGTTCCTTAAAATCATCGATCTTCCCGGACAAATAATCATCGTTGCCCTTCAACGCCGTCCGCCCCGAGGATATCCGCGACAAACGCTCCCGCCGCGCCCGCGCCCATCCGGGCTCCGTCCGCCAAACCGCGATTTCCTCCGGCGTGGTCGCCCGCTGATCCCGCACATCGATGGTCGAGGGCGTGCGCTGGAACACCACCAACTGCTTCACCACCTTGGCGATTTCCGGAATGACCTGCACCGCCGTCGCGCCCGTGCCGATAATCCCGACCCGCCTGCCGGTCAGATCGACATCGTAATCCCACCGCGAGGTATGGAACGCTTTGCCTTCAAATCGCTCCATCCCCTCGATGCGCGCCAGCTTCGGCGTCGTCAAAATCCCATTCGCCAGCACGACATAACGCGCTTTCATCACGTCGCCCCGGTCCGTGCTGACCGTCCAACTCGCACTCGCCTCGTCCCACGCCGTCTGCTCAACCGTCGTATGGAACAGGCAATGATCGTAAAATCCGAACCGCTCCGCCATCGTCTGGCAATATTCCAGAATTTCGAACCCTGAGGCGAATTTCATCGTCGGGATCGACCGCATTTCCTCCAGCAACGGCAGATAACTATACGATTCCACATCGCACGCGATGCCGGGATACCGGTTCCAATACCAGGTCCCGCCGACATCCCCACCTTTCTCGCAAAACCGCACATCGGTGAACCCGGCTTCGCGCAATTTATACCACAGCAGCAAGCCCGCGAATCCCGCGCCGATCACCAGAATCTCACACGAATCCGTCAACGCTTCCCGTTCCACCGGAGGCGCTGAATAAACATCCTGCAAATATTTCGAAAAATCGCCTTCCATCGCGATGTAATCGGCGGCACCCCGGCGCGCTTCCTTGAACGCGCGATATTTCGCCTGCTCCTCCGCATTGAACACCGCGCCGCGCGGCGGCGGAGGCAGCGTCTTCAAAGCCTCATCCGCGATCGGCGAATACCCGCGACCCATGATCTTCTCCGTCGCCTTCGCCGCGCGCGTATTGAAAATCTTCAGGCCGGTCGCGTCGTCAATTCGAATGGGCGGTGTCATGCTCACAAGCCTCCGTGGAAAAATAGCGTCACAAGGTTCAGCAAACCCGTCAATAGGGATCGCCGACGAAGATAAACGTCGTCCCCGTCACGATCGGCGCGCTCGCCCCCACGAACGAGACATTCGCGTCTTTCACCTGACGTGTGCCCGCGCG
>JAYVXQ010000395.1:0-3873 GCA_043785025.1 Acetobacteraceae bacterium | reverse complement strand
GTGCCAGCGCCGCCAGAACTCCCGGATCGACAACGACCGGTACGGCGCGTCGAAGTTAAACGGCAACCGCAACCCGAACATGAGCGCGAGGCCGATCGCCATGTCCGAATATCCAGAAAAATCGAAATAAATCTGCAACGTATATGCGATCGCCGCCGTCCACGCCTCGACAAACCCCAACGTCCCTCTGGCGAACAGTGGATCCGCGATCAACGCCAGGCTGTCCGCCAAAGCGGCCTTCTTCGCGACGCCAATCACGAATAACAACGCGCCCCGGCCCAAATTCTCCCACATCGCGGGACCCCTGGGATCGGCGCGAAACTGCCCGATGATTTCGTTATGCCGAACCAACGGACCGGCGATCAATTGCGGAAAAAACGAAACGAACAGGAAAAAATCCAGAAATCCATAGATATGCCGGTCGCCTCGCCGCAAATCGATCAGATATGAAATCTTCTGAAACACGAAAAAACTCATGCCCAGGGGCAAAATTAAATGCCACGGCCGCCAGTCCAGGCCCGCGACGTCAAAAACCGTTCCCCGTAAAAAATCCGCGTATTTGAACAAGCCCAGTACCGCCAGGTTCAGCGCAACGCCGAGTACCGGAATCCACCGCGCCTCCGATCGGCCGAACCACAGCGCGATCAACCAATTGGCCAGCGTCAGCCCGCACAGCAATGGCACGAACCGCACATCCCACCAGCCATAAAACGCCAGCGACGCCAGCACCAAAAACGCCTGCCGCGCCACCGGGCGTCCCGCCAACGCGTACGACAATGCCAATACCGACGGCAAAAATCCGAGAATGAAGAATTGCGAGTTGAACAACATGAAAAGCGGCGCTCAAACCTCGTCCAGCGTGCAGAGCAAACTCAGGATCAGCGCCGCCCGAGGTGCGAGTTCCCGCCACAAAATATGCTCATTATCCGCGTGCGCCCCCGCTCCTGGGCATCCCAATCCGTCGAGTGTCGGCACGCCCATGGCGGCGGTGAAATTCCCATCGGATCCGCCGCCGCGATGCTGCTTCGGCAGTTTCATCCCGATCTGTTCCGCCAATCCCTTCGCCGTTTCGTATAACGATCGGATCGCCGCGGTCTCCTGATACGGCGGCCGGTTCATCCCGCCGGTGACGGCAACGGAACATCCGGCCACGCGAGACTCCAACCCCAGAATGCGCGCCGTCATCGCCTCCCCATCCCGGTCGGAGGCAACGCGCAAATCGATCTCGCACCCGGCGTCCGCAGCGATGACATTGGGCCGCGTCCCGCCCCAGACCGGCGCGGCATTGACCGTGATCCCGTCATCAGGCTCCGACATGCGATGCAGCGCCAGGATCTGATGCGCCAGCTCCACCGTCGCCGCCGCCCCGCTTTGAAACGCGGTGCCCGCGTGGGACGCCTTGCCCGTCACCCGCAGCGCGAACCGCCCGACACCCTTGCGGGAGGTCACGCAGGCCCCACCCTTCCCCGCCGGCTCGGGGATCAGCGCGATCGCCGCCAGCCCCCCCTCCCGCTCGATCACATCGCGGCTGGAGGGACTGCCAACCTCCTCATCCGGCGTCAGCAGCAAGGTCACCGGGCGGCGCGTCGGCAGCCGGTCCCGCAAGATCGCGCGCACGGCATGAAACGCGAGGAAACTCCCCGCCTTCATGTCATAAATGCCGGGACCATGGGCCTTTTCGCCATCGACACGAAACGGCATCGTCGCGAGCGTGCCCGAAGCCCATACGGTATCCAGATGACCGGCGATGAGGATTGGCCGCCCCAGGCCCAGAGTGCGCGCGATCACACAGCCGCCAAACCCGTCGCGGCCAGGCACGCGCGTGACCTGCCCGCCGGCTTGCGTCAATTCGCTGGCGGCGCGATCCATCAACCGGTCGACGGCGGCGGCGTCGGTCGTTGGGGTCTCCTGACGCACCCAAATGGCGAGCTCGTCCAGAAGCGTCTGGGAATCGGTCATGAATGCGGGGGGTCCTCGGCGCGGGCGCACCATGACGCGAAACCGCTTGAGGTTCCACACCCCGCTGTTGATCCCGGACGCATCCCGCGCCAGAAAGAACCCTGGCAACAGCGGAACCCCGCATGAGTATCCTGAACACGGCCCAATGGATCGCGGCACATGCCGCGCAGCTCGTTCGCGCGCGGTCCTGATGCGCGTCTTCACCGACTGGCGAGCCCTGCCCCCGGACGCCCAAGGCGCCACTGTCGCGTTGGGCAACTTCGACGGCGTGCATCTGGGCCATGCCGCCGTGCTGCGCGCCGCGCACGCCGCCCGCCCCGACGCGCCTTTGGCCGTGCTGACCTTCGAGCCGCACCCGCGCGAGATCTTTCGCCCCGACGATCCCCCCTTCCGCCTGACCCTGGCCGCCGAGCGCGCCGACGCCCTGGCCGCGATCGGCTGCGATATCCTGTATGAACTGCCGTTCAACCTCGATTTCAGCCTGATGTCCGCCGAGGCGTTCGTGACCGAGGTGCTGTATGACGGCCTCGGCGCGCGGCACCTGACCACCGGCGTCGACTTCGCCTTCGGCCACCGCCGCGGCGGCAATTGCGGCTTCATGGCCTCCCGCGCCGAGGCCCTGGGCATGGGCGTCACCCAGGTGCCCGCCTTCTCCGACGCGGGCGGCCCCTTGTCCTCGACCCGCATCCGCCGCGCTTTGCAAGACGGCTATCCCGCCCGCGCGACCGAGGAACTCGGCCGTCCATGGGCGATCCGCGGCGAGGTCGCGCATGGCGATAAACGCGGCCGCACCATCGGTTTTCCCACCGCCAACGTCGCTTTGGGACGGCATCTGGAGCCCGCGCGCGGCGTCTACGCCGTCACCGCGCGCCTCGCGAATGGCGAGATGTATGACGGTGTCGCCAATATTGGCCGCCGCCCGACCGTGAACGCGGGCCCCGAAAGCCGTCTGGAAGTCAACATATTTGATTTTGAGGGTGATATTTACGGAACCGAAATTACCGTCGCGCTGATCGCGTATATAAGGCCCGAGATCAAGTTTTCCGGCATCGACGCGCTGACCGCGCAAATCGCGTCGGATGCCGCGCAGGCCAGGGAATTACTGAAACAACCGCGATAAAACAAGGAATCTCCGGCGATGCCCATGCTGAAACGTCCCGACGGCGAAATCTATTACGAGGAATTTGGCGAGGGTTTTCCAATCCTGTTGTTCGCGCCCGGCGGACTGCGCTCCAACCTCGCGATGTGGCATCATCCGGCCAGCGGCCCGCGACGGTCCTGGTGCGACTGGACCGATGTTCTGGCCACGAAATATCGTGTGGTGGCGATGGATCAGCGTAACGCCGGCCAATCGAAATGCGACATTAAAGCCGATCACGGCTGGCACACCTACGCCGCTGACCACATGGCGCTGATGGATCACCTGGGACATGGGAAGTTCCACGTGCTTGGCGGCTGCATTGGCGGCAGCTATTGCCTCAAAGCGGTGCAAACGGCGCCGGATCGCGTGGTCTCGGCGGTGCTGCAGAACCCGATCGGCGTGCACCCCGAGCATCCCGATTATTTCCAGAAAAGCCACGTCGAATGGAGCCTGGAACAGCGCGCCGCCCGCCCCGAATTGAACGAGGCGGAGATCGCCGGCTTCGGCCGCAACATGTGGGATCATGATTTCGTCTTCTGCGTCGATCGCGCCTTCGCGCGCACCTGTCCCGTGCCGACCATGCTGTTGCCCGGCACGGACATCCCGCATCCCGCCGCGACCAGCGATGAACTGGCACGCCTCTTGCCTGGGGTTGACGTTATCCACCAATGGCGCGGCCCGGAGCATATGGAGACGCAGCGCACCCGTGTCACGGCCTTCCTGGACCGTCACACGCCGTCCTGAAACCCTCGCACCCCGCTCAAGACATAAAA
>JAYVXQ010000394.1:0-12312 GCA_043785025.1 Acetobacteraceae bacterium | reverse complement strand
CGCGCGTTGGGCTACCAGCGAAAGGCAGCATCGCGGCGGCGGTGACAACAGGTAGTATGTGGCGGCGGGTAATCAGCATGGTGACCTCAACATCTTGTACGGGGTTGGTTTCCGAGTCGTGAAGCGGATTCGGTCAGAACGGCCTGACCGAGGGTCGCGAGGGCGTCTTTTAAGGGTCCGTCCGGCAGGTCAGCGACGGCGGCGGCGGCGGCGTGCCGGGTTTCCGGCGACGGCATCGCCCGGGGTTTCGGCGGCACGGTCCGGGGGATCGCGTGGACCTGAACGAAGCGCAGGCGATGCACCGCATGGTTGCCGAGATACTGATTGACGCGGCCCAGAAGCTGGTTGGTCTGGTGCTGCAACTCCATCGCCACGGGACCGGTGCAGCCGATGGTCAGACTGCCCTGAACCAGGCGTCTGGGGATGGTGACCTCGGCGAGGGCGGGACCGACGATGGCGGGCCAGGCGTGCAGCATACCGGCGACGCCAGGGATTGCTTTGGCGAAGGCGGCATGGGCGGCCTTGGGCACCAGAGACGCGATGGAGGACGGGCCAATTCGATCGAAGGCGGCCCGATCGAAGGCGGCGCCGTTATGGCTCACGCGTTTGGCGGGTTTGCTCACGGTCGTCCTCGGGGTTGGCGCGCGCGACGTCATAGCGTGGTCTGGTTCGCCTGGGTATTGCGGATCGTCGGGTCTGGCCATCATATCGGGGCGTGTCGTCGGGTCTGGTCATCATATCGGGGCGTGCCGTCAGTGGTTCAATTTCCGGCGCGCGCGTTGCTGGACTGGTATGACAGGCATCGGCGGGTGCTGCCGTGGCGCGCGGTCGCGGGCGCGATGGCGGACCCGTATCGGGTGTGGCTGTCGGAGATCATGCTGCAGCAAACCACCGTAACCGCCGTTATCCCCTATTATGAGGCGTTTTTACGGCGCTTTCCGACCGTCGAGGCGCTGGCGGCGGCGGAGCTGGACGCCGTGCTGAGCCAATGGGCCGGACTTGGGTATTACGCGCGGGCGCGCAACCTGCATGCCTGTGCTCAGGCGGTCGTGGCGTTGGGCGGATTTCCCACCGATATCGCGGGTCTTCAGGCGTTGCCCGGCATCGGGGCCTATACGGCGGCGGCGGTGGCGGCGATCGCGTTCGGCGTGCCCGGGGTGCCGGTGGACGGGAATGTGGAGCGCGTGACGGCGCGGCTTTTCGCGATCACGGAAACCATGCCCGCCGGGAAAAAAGCGATCGGCGCGGCGGCGGTTGATCTGGGCTGCGATCCCGATGCGATGGCGCGGCCGTCGGATTTCGCGCAGGCGTTGTTCGATCTGGGGGCGTCGGTGTGCTCGTCCGGCGCGCCGGCGTGCGGTGTGTGTCCGTGGATGGAGCCGTGCATGGGCCGGCGGTTGGGCATCGCGGCGTCGCTGCCGGCGCGGGCGGCGAAGAAGGCGCGGCCGGTGCGGTATGGGGTGCATTTCTGGGTGACGGACGCGGCGGGCATGGTGCTGCTGCGGCGGCGGCCGTTATCGGGGCTGTTGGGCGGGATGATGGAGTTGCCGGGGACGCCGTGGCGGGAGGCGGTTTGGGGGGCGGAGGAGGCGTTGGGGTTCGCGCCGATGGCGGCGGCCTGGCGGCGGGCCGGCGAGGTCCGGCATGTGTTCACGCATTTTGAGTTGCGGTTGGAGGTGATGGGGGCGGCGGTGCCGGCGGTGATGGGCGAGGGGGTGGTTTGTCCGGTGGAGGGGTTGGGGGGGATGGCGTTGGCTTCGGTGATGCGGAAATGCGTCGTGGTGGGTGGGGGGTGATAGGCGGGGTTCACCCCGGGCCCCGACCAGGATGCTCTGCCTCCTGGACTTCCGCCAGGGACAGGGTCCCTGGACCGCCGTCTTTTTGGGTCATGGAATAAGGGGGGCCATCCACGACGTCGAAACGTCGTGGATGGCCCCCCTTATTCCATGACCCAAACGGATTGGAATCCAAGGGCTATTGTCCTTGGCGGATGTCCAGAAGGCAGCGCCTTCTGGTGGAGTTTGGGGCCAAGCCCCACCCTTACTCCCCACCAAGCGCGAACCAAATCCCCCGCGCGACGACGGGATCCGACAAATACCCCGCGATCGAATGACGATTCTCCGTGAAATTATCAACGTCGTTCTTATTTTCAATCGCCGGCGTCACCGCGAAATTTTCCTGATCGAGCGGATTGAGTGCCACGATATCGCGGGGATCAAAGGCGTTGAACCACACAGCGGCCGGGGTGCGCCGCAACGGTGTCAATTGCCGGCGAATGGCGCCGATGCCGAGCGGCGAGCCAAGCGTGATAAATCTTGGCATATGCAAGACGCGCGGGTCGGAACGTAAAATTTTATAAGCGACGACGGTGCCGAGGGAATGCGCGACGACAACGGTCGGTTTATCCGTCATCGCGGCGGCGACGATTTCATCGATTTCGGCCGCCACACTGGGCCTGTTCGTATACACATAGACGCAGCGCAGAATAAGGCTGAGCGCGATGTTACTGGTTCCGGGATCCCACCGATCGATCGCACGGACGATCGCTTGCACCCAGGCCCAGTTTTGGGGGCCTTTGCGGGTGGGGTCGCCAAGGAGGAGGGATTGAATTTCAGCGTCCGAAATGCCGGCTTTTTGACGAATTTCCTCCAGCGCCTCGGCCTCGAACTGCAGCATGGGATCGGTGACCTCGCCGCCACGGGCGATGACGTCGCGTTCGGTTTCGCCGAAGGATTGGGTGAGTTCGAACAGTTTGTCACCGTAATACGGCAAGGTGACGGCGGAGTCGGGAATCGGCAGGGTCAGGCTGGATTTTCTGAGACCGTTATTGAGCGCGTCGAGCCATTCGGCCTTGATGGCGGCGGGGTCGCGGTGTTCTTGCGCGATACCGTGGACGAAAACCAGGTTCATGGCGTGAGTCCTGATGTGAGGGCGTTGAACAGGAGGTCCATGCCGGCCGCGTCGAAGGTGGTCCAGAGCGTCGCGCGGCGGTATTGACCGGCTTCGCGGATCGTTTCGGATAACGGTGTTTTGCGGGTGCGGGTCAAAGGCCAGCCGCGCGACAGCATCGGGCAGAAGGGAACGAGGCGGGCGGTGTCCGGGCTTTCCGCCGGCCGTCCGAGCAGTGCCAGATCGTAAAGCGTCGTGCCGTTCAGATCGTCGCGCAGGCGAGTGGTGATCGTTTCGATGCCGTCGCGCAATCCAATGTCGTTCAGCGCATAGGCGGCATAGAGGCTCAGCGTCGGATCGAAGGCGCCGCCTGTATCCAGATGGCTGGCGAAGACAGCGGCCTGATCTTTATCGACGCGAAATACCCCGTTACGGGCGAGGCCGGAGACCAAAGCGCGCATGTCATCGACACGGGTTTTGACTTTTTCAAACAGCGGCCAGCGCGCGGTATTGCCTGAGGGCGTGTAGGTGATTTGGGTCACGCCGTCGGTGCGGGCTTTGCCGCCGCCGTCATAATCGACGATGACGGTGCCGATATAATCGGGCAGCGCGGCGAGGACCACTCCGGCGCCGTCCTCGAACCGGATCAGCACGGTGCCATCGAAGTTTTTGGCCGGCGGCGGCGCGGACCAGGTGACGCGGATCGCGGTTTCATTGTTCTTGTAACCAAGGATTTCGGCGGTGCAGCCGATGGCGGCGGCCGCGGCGACGCGGACGCCGCGCAGGGCGAAGCCGCACCCGGTTTCAAAATGCGTGACATTCGATTGTTGGCGGGCGAGGTCGATCGCGCCGCGCAGACGGAGATCGGGGATCGGCGGCAGGCCGAGGTAGACGGCGATGCCCATTTGCTCGGCGAGCAGGTCCTCGGCGTGGTCGCGCAGGGTGCGGGTGATCGCGATGGGGTCGGGAAGGATCAGTTTGCGGAAGAAGCCGGCGGGCGCGGGGACCGAGGGGAGCGCCCGTTGGAGCCCAGGTGAAGGCGAAGGTGGAAATTCCGGTTGGGCCGACGCCGCGGGGGCGGATCGTTGGACTTTGGCGATGAAAATATCGGGTTCGGATTCGACGATCGTATCGGGTTTCTGAAACAGGGTTTTGGAGGATTGGCGCGCGGCGGCGTCGACCAGAGCGGGCAGGAGTTTTTTCAGCTTGCGATTGGTCAACACCTCGATCCCGCCAACCATTTCGGTTTGCGTTTGGGGTGTATTTTCATGGGCGTGACGCAGGCTGGCGGTGTAGAGGCCGCTGTATTGGCCGGTGCTTTTGTCGACGGGCACCTCGAACGACGGGTTGCCGGGCAGGCAGGCGAAGAAGCGGTCGACATCGGCGCGTCCGGCGCCCGCGATGCCATTATTGGGGAAGATCATGCTGCCACGGACGCGGTCGGCCTTGAGCGATCCGGGGGTGGAGCGGCAGGCGTCGGAGATGAAGATGACGTTGGGAATGCCGCAATCGCGGGCAAGGTCGATGTTTTCGTCGAGGCTGATGGCTTCGTTCGGATTGGCGGGTGCGTTCGACAGCAGCCAATGTTCCGATCCGTCATTGAGATAGCCGTGGCCGGAGAAATAAATGACGAGTTGCTCGTAGACGCCTTTGCTGACGATGGTTTCAATCGCGGAGAAAACGCCGCTGACCAGGACGGGGGTTTTGTCCGTGTCGGTCAAAGCCGTGACGTCATAGCCCTCGGCGGTGAGCCAGGCGGCGACGCGGACGGCTCCCGCGGCGGCGTCGTTCAGCACGGGAAGATCGCCGGTTTTATCGACGCCAATGACGACAGCGGCTCTGGGCATGGGCTTTTTTCGCCTCCCCCCGTTTGAATTGCGCGCGGCGCGCGATTGCGTATATCATACGAAATGATCGACGGATTACAAGATATTTTTCCGTTCGGGCGCGGTATGATCGGGACAGGAGACGGGGGATGGACTTTAACCTGGTGCCCTCGCGCGGGTGCGGCGCCTGTCATTCGTGCTGCGTCGACCTGACGATCGCGGTGCCGGAGTTAAGCAAACCGGCGGGCGCGGTCTGTCCGAACTGCCTCATCGGAATGGGCTGTAAAATCTACGCGCGGCGCCCGCCGGTGTGCCGCGACTGGTATTGCGGCTGGCGCGGGCTGGACTGGATCGCCGAGGGCATGCGGCCCGATCTGTCGGGCGTGCTGATCTGTCCGACGCGGGACGTGCCAGACGGTTACGAAGGCGATCAGGGGCTGGAGTTCGCGCTGTTGACCGATGACGCGATCGCCTCGCCTGGTCTGGCCGAGGCGATGGCGCATGCGATCCGCGCCAATATCGCGACGTTTCTGTGCGTCATCGGGGCGGCCGGCAAACGCGGCGCGCGCATGTTGCTGAACAATGAACTGACGGACGCGGCGCGGGCGGGAAACAGCGCGCGGCTGACGCGGGAATTGCGCCGGCTACGGCTGTTTCTGCTGGTTTCGGCGCGGGAGACGATGAACCAGGATCTTCATTCCTTCACCGCGCCGGTCATCGAGGAGACGTAATACTCGACGAAGAACGAATAGATGATCGCGACCGGGACCGAGCCCAACAGCGATCCGGCCATCAGCGAACCCCATTGGTAGACGTCGCCCGACACCAGCTCGGTCAAAATCGCCACCGGAACGGTTTTGTTCTGGGTCGATTGGATGAAAGCCAACGCGTAAATGAACTCGTTCCACGACAGGGTGAACGCGAAAATCCCCGCCGAGATCAGGCCGGGCACCGCCAAGGGCAAGGTGATGCGCCAGAGGATTTGCAGGCGGGTGCAGCCGTCGATGAGGGCGCATTCCTCCAACTCATACGGGATCGATTTGAAATAGCCGATCAGCAGCCAGGTGCAGAAGGGCACGAGGAAGGTCGGGTAGGTCAGGATCAAAGCGATCGGGTTGTCGAACAGGCCGAACTGGAAAATCAGTGTCGCCAGCGGAATGAACAGGATCGAGGGCGGCACCATGTAAGCGAGGTAGATCGCGAGCCCCACGTGTTTGGCGCCGGAAAAGCGCAGCCGCTCGATCGCATAGGCCGCGAGCACGCTGGAGAATACCGATAACGCCGTCGCCGCGGCGGCGATACCCATCGTGGTGAACAGCCAGTGCGGATAATTGGTCTGGAACAGCAGAACCTTGATGTTTTGCAAGGTGGGCGAATGCACCCAGAACGGATTGAACTGCTGGTAGTCGTACATCTCGTGGTCGGGTTTGAAGGCGGTGATGGTCATCCAATAGAACGGAAACAGCAGACCGATCACGAACAGCGACAGCGGCAGATAGACGGTGATCATGCGGCGCAGGCCGCTGTCCCACGACAGATGCTCGGGCGCGTCGTTGGAACGGGCGAAAATGGCCTCAGGCGGGGGGGCGGACAGCGCGTCAGTCATTGTCGGATCCCTGTTGCCATTTGCGCCGTCCCACCCCGTAGAGACACAGGAACGTGGCGGCGATCAGGAAGGGGATCATCGACACGGCGATGGCGGCACCCTCGCCCAATTGCGAGCCGGGGATGGCGCGCTGGAACGCGAGGGTGGCCATGAGGTGGGTGGAGTTGAAGGGCCCGCCGCGGGTGATCGCGTAGACCAGTTGGAAGTCGGAGAACGTGAACAAAACTGACAACGTCAGCGCGACGGACAGGATCGGCAGCAGCAGCGGGACGGTGATGCGGCGGAAGCGCTGCCAGCCGGAGGCGCCGTCGAGCAACGCGGCCTCGTACAGCGACGGCGAGATGGTTTGCAGTCCGGCGAGCAGCGTGATGGCGACGAAGGGGATGCCGCGCCAGATATTGGCGACGATGAGGGAGAAGCGGGCGGGCCAGGGTTCGCCAAGGAAGTCGAAATAGCGATCGCGTAAGTGCAGGACATCGACGATGACGTAGGAAATAATCGAGAATTGCGGTGAATAGATCCACCACCAGGCGATGGCGGACAGCACGGTGGGCACGATCCAGGGCAGCAACACGATGGCGCGCAGGAACGCTTTCATGGGGATGTGGTGATTGAGCAGCAACGCCAGCCACAAGCCCAACAGGAATTTTCCGGCGGTGGCGATGGCGGTGTAGAAAATCGTATTCCAGACCGACATCAGAAAGATCGGATCGGACAACAAATAGGCGAAATTATCGAACCCGATGAAATCGCCGGGCTGTCCGATCGTGGTGTCGGTGAAGGCGAGCCAGATGCCAAGTCCCAACGGATAGGTGAGAAAGACCAGTAACAGGCCGAGGGTGGGCAGCAGACACAGAAACACCAGAAACGGTTTGTAATCGAACAGCTTCGTCAGCCGCCCATCCGGTTTGCGGACAAACCGGACCGGGTGGGCGATGGTTTCGACAATGGCGTCCATGTCCGCTGCCTTCTTTGCTCAGGCGCCTTTGTAATAGCGCTGGGTTTGTTTGGCGGCTTGTTTCACCGCGGCCTCGGGCGTCAGGTTCCCGGTGGCGACGGCGGCGAACATATCCACCAGCGTGTAGTTGGCGATGACCGAGCTGGAGGCGGCGGAAACCGGACCTTTATAGCCGTCATAGAACGGCGTATCCATCGCCCCCGCGAAGGGTTTCAGTTGCGGATCGGTGCCCCAGAATTTCATTTTGGAGTAGGATTTCAGCGGGTTGCACCAATAGCCGAGACATTCGGACAGCCAGGGTCCGTACTGCTCGGCTTCCATCATGAAGCGGAGGAATTCCTTGGCGGCGTTGGGGTATTTGGAATGTTTGAACAGCATGGCGTTGAGCGGGGTCGCCGATTGCGGCGGGCGTTTGGAGAAACCGTATGGCTGCGTCTGGTGGAAGGTGTCGGCGGCGATGGCCTGGACTTTCGGATCCTGCGATTTCTTCGCCGCCGCGTATATTGAAATGCCGTTGAAGGTCAGGCCGATCTGGCCCGACAGATAGGCCTGATTGTTGCTGACATCGAGCCAGGTCATGGTGCCCGGGATCATGGTTTTATAGAGCTCGGCGACGTATTTCAGGGCGGCGATGGTTTCTTTTGATTCGATCGCGACTTTGCCGGCTTCATCGACGAGATAGGCGTTGTGCGACCACAGGGCCCATGAGGCGAAGCCGGTGGCGTCACCTAAAGCATGGCCGAGGGAGAAGCCGCAGGGGTGACCGATTTTCTGGAGTTTCTGGCACAGGTCCAAAAACCCCGGCAGATCGTTGGGGATCTTGTCGTAGCCGGCTTCTTTCACATAGGACACGCGGTAGACGGTGGGACCGGTGCCGCCACCCATGGGGATGGAAATCCACTCCTTGGTTTTCCATTTGGTGCCGTACAACACCGCGAGATCGTACCAGCCGCCGTATTTCGCGCCGAGGTAATTCGCCAAATCGGACATGTCGGCGATTTTGGTGGTGTAGACGAACGGATCGGAACTGAAACCAATGACGATATCAGCGCCGGCACCGGTGTTGGCGATGACGGCGGTTTGCGGCCGCAGATCCTCCCAGCTCACCCAATCGACTTTCACGTCGACGCCGGAGGTTTCGATGAATTTTTTGACGTTGGCTTTGAACACGACCTCATCCGCGTCGACGAATTTCGCCGGACGCAGAACATGGAGCGTCGCGCCTTTTTCGATTTTCCATTCGGGCGGTTTGACGTCGGCGGTGGGGACGTCGTCGACCGCGGCATAGGCGTTGTGCAAGGGGGCGGCGATCGCGGCGGCACCGAGGGCGAGTGAGTCGCGGCGTGTGATGGTCATCGTGGTGTTTCTCCCAATTAGGCCGCCAACCGTTGGCCGGTCGCGGCGTCGAAGACATGAACCAATGACGCGTCGGGGGTGACGCGGATGATGTCGCCGGGTCTGGCGGTGATGCGCTCGCGGAAGGCGGCGATGATGTTGCCGCCGGCGAACTCGGCCATGACCTGGGTTTCGGATCCCGTCGGCTCGATGACATGGATTTTGGCGGGCACACCGTCGTCGTCGAGTTGGAAATGCTCGGGCCGCACGCCGTACACGACGGGCCGTCCGTCGGCGCCGCGGGTATTGGAGGGCAGCGGCAGATCCGTCCCGGTTTCAGAATGGAAGGTCGAGCCGGTGATTTTGCCGCGCAGGAAGTTCATGGCGGGGGAGCCGATGAAGCCGGCGACGAACAAATTATTGGGGCGGTCGTACAGATCCAGCGGGGCGCCGATTTGTTCCACATTGCCAGCATTCATCACCACGATCTTGTCGGCCATCGTCATCGCCTCGATCTGATCATGGGTGACGTAGACCGTCGTGGTGGCGAGGCGCTGGTGCAGTTCCTTGATCTCGGCGCGCATGGCGACGCGCAGTTTGGCGTCTAGGTTGGACAGCGGCTCATCGAACAGGAACACCTGGGGGTCGCGGACGATGGCGCGGCCCATGGCGACGCGCTGGCGCTGGCCGCCCGATAATTGGCGGGGGTAACGATTCAAGTACGGCGTGAGGCCGAGGATTTGCGCGGCACGGGCGACTTTTTCATCGACCAGCGCCTTGGGGGCTTTGGCGATCGCGAGTGCGAAGGCCATGTTGTCGCGCACCGACATGTGCGGATACAGCGCGTAGTTTTGAAACACCATGGCGATATCGCGCTCTTTCGGGGCGACGTTGTTGACCACGCGGCCGCCGATGGCGATGTCGCCGCCGGTGATGTTTTCCAGACCGGCGATCATGCGCAAAAGGGTGGATTTGCCGCAGCCGGAGGGGCCAACGAGGATGACGAACTCGCCATCCTCGATATCGACGTTGACGCCGTGCAAAACCTCGGTCGTGCCGAAGCGTTTTCTGACATCGCGGATCGTGACCGTCGCCATGGGCGTCCCTTATGGTTTTGTTGCACTGCCCCCGCTGGCCCCCCGCTTTCACGGAGGGAGAGAGTATCAGAACTTGGAGACGCGGGTTTCCTTGGCGGTGATGAATTCCAGCAAAGCCGGTGTGCCTGCCTTGGTTTGTTCGATGCCGCGCTGAATGGCGGCGCGGATCTGATCGGGTTGCGTGACACGCTCGCCATAGCCGCCAAACGCCTTGGCCATATCGGCGTAGTTGCCGGAGATATCGGTGGAGCGATATTTCTCGGTCGAGATCGGCATCACCTTCAACTCGATCGCCATCGAGAAGTTGTTGAGCAGGATGGACAGGATGGGAATACGCTCGCGCACCGCGGTTTCGAAGTCCATGCCGGTGAAGCCGATCGCGGCGTCGCCCCAGAGGTTGATGCAGAGCTTGTCGGGTTTGGCCAGTTTCGCCCCCATGGCGAGGCCGAGGCCCATGCCAAGCTGCGTCGTTTTGCCCCAGCCGATATAGGACATCGGCGTCGTCGAGGACCAGAACGGCGAGATCTGATCGCGCGGGCTGCCGGCGTCATGGGTGATGATGGTGTTGTCGATATCGACCGCGCCATACAGCTCCTTGATGACGCGATAGGGCGACAAAGGCGCTTCGTTGGAGTCGAGCAAGGGGCGCCAGACTTCCATCCACTCGGCGCGCACGGCTTCGATCTCGCGCACGACGTCCTTGGTATCGCGGTTGGATTTGATCGACTGGCGCAATTCGCCGATCAAGGCTTGCAGTGTCAGCTTGGCGTCGCCGACGAGGCCGATGTTGCTGACCACGTCCTTGTTCAGATGGCCGGGGTCGAGCGTGGCGTGAATGAATTTCTTGCCTTTCGGAAACTTGATCCCGAAATTCGTTTCGGTGAACGAGCAGCCGATGCCGATGATGAGGTCGGATTTCTCGATGAAGTGATGCACCGGTTTGGGCACCGCGTTGCCGCCGGAGCCCAACGACAGCGGATGCGTTTCGGGAAACGAGCTTTTGCCGCCGAGACTGGTGGTGACGGGGGCGCCAAGCAGTTCCGCGAGCTCGCGCAGCTCGGGCCAGGCCTCGGCCCATTGGACGCCGGTGCCGGAATAGATGACCGGCCGTTTCGCGGACAGAATGGCGGCGGCGGCTTTGCGGACATCGACCGGATCGGGGCCGTATTTATGCACGCCGACGGGGGTGTAATCGATCTCGCCGATTTCCTCGTTCCAGATATCGGTCGGGATTTCGACAATGGCGGGACCCGAGCGGCCATTGCGCATGGCGCTGAAGGCGCGGCGCATGATGTTGCAGAGCTCGGCGGGAACGTTGACCGGCTCGGCGATTTTCGAGATGGCGGCCATGTTGCGCGACGAGTTGTAGTTCGGGTCGATATTGGCGATGCGGCGCGGGTAGCCTTGCGGCAACACCAGCAACGGCACGCTTTCGGAATAAGCCTGTGCGACGCCGCCATACGCGTTTTCGGCGCCGGGTCCGTGCTGCATGCAGAAGGCGCCAATTTTGCGGCCGGAAGTGACGCGGGAGATGGCGTCGGCCATGTGCAGGCCGATCCGCTCCTGCCGGACGATGATCGGGCGGATGTCCGCGGCCGCCGCGTATTCCAGCAAATGATTGACGGGATAGCCGCAGAGGATCTCGATCCCCTCGCGTTTCATGATCTCCGCGATCGCGTCGCCGACTTTCATGCTGATTCTACTCCCTTGGACCGGTTTGATAAGGAACGACGGTAGAAGCCGGGAGGCTTGCTGGCAACCGGCGGGGTCTCGCGGATTTTTGTTTCGTGGGATCAGGGGTGGAGAGGGATACCGCCCCCGCGGCGCTGCCGCTATAACGCGTGACCACCGACCCTCAAGGAGCAGCCCGCATGGGCTTGTTGAGCCTCATCCGCCGCGGCAAATTCGAACGCGCCGGCTTCGAACTTTACAACGCCGCCGTCACCGCCGCGCGCGCGCCGTTTCTGTATACTGGTCTCGGCGTGCCCGACACGCTGGACGGGCGTTTCGACATGATCGGCCTGCACGTCTTCCTGCTGATCCAGCGCGTCAAACGTGAGCCCGCGCCCGGACCGGCTCTGGCGCAGGCGGTGTTCGACGCCATGTTCAGCGACATGGATATCAACCTGCGTGAAATGGGAGTCGGCGATCTGTCCGTCGGCCGCAAGGTCCGCGTGATGTGGGAAGCCTTCCACGGCCGCGCCGCCGCCTATGCCGCCGCCATGACCGAAAACGACCGCGTCGCGCTGGAAGCCGCGCTGGTCCGCAACGTCTGGCGTGGCGAGCCGTCCCCGTCAGCCCAATCAGCCGCGCTCGCTGCGCTCACGCTGGCGCAGGACGCCCATCTGGCCGGCCAGCCCCTCGACGCCATCGCCCGCGGCATCGTCACCTTCCTGTCCGCCGAGGCGGCGCGCGCATGACCGTCGAAATGCCGCGCCCAGTGGTGATCGCGAAAATCCCGGCGGCGGGTCTGGTGACGATGGTGCATGCCACGCCTGAGGAATGCGCCGCCATCGCGCTGCGCATGGACATTCCCGCCATCCTGTCCCTGACCTGCGCGTTCCAACTGACGCGCGAGGATGACGGCGTCTCAATCGCCGC
>JAYVXQ010000393.1:0-3875 GCA_043785025.1 Acetobacteraceae bacterium | reverse complement strand
GCGCGATATACAGCAGGCTGAAGACGAACAACGCCACCAGCAAAACCACGGGAATGGTCGCGAGGACCCGGCGGATGAGATACGCGAGCATCTAGGTTTTACTCACATCCCAGAACACCGGGAAGGGCGCCTTGACGATGCCCTTCAAACTGGTTCGCCACGCCTGATAGATCTTAAAGAAACCGGTCGGCACGTAAACGACATGCTCCATCGCCGCCTGATTGAGTTCGGCCATGATTTTCTTCTCGGCCGCGAAATCGGGCGCGGCGTACCATTCGGCGATCTTGGCCTGAACCGCGTCGGATTTTGGCCAGCCGAACCAGGCGGTGTCGCCGCTCGCGTCCAACGCCGTATAGGGAGCTGGGTTCACGCAATCGGAACCGGCATGCCACGTATGGAAAATGTGCCACCCGCCCTCGGACGGTTTTTCCTTCTTCGCGCGCCGCTGTCCCACCGTGCCCCAATCGAGCGCGGTATATTGCACATTCATACCGATCCGCTTCAAAAGATCGGCGGTCACATCACCCTGAGCCTTCGTAATGGCGACGTCGGTCGCCACCAGCAGAACGATCGGTTCGTTGTTGTACCCGGCTTCAGCGAGTAATTTCTTCGCCAGATCATATTTCCGTTCACCCTTCAGCGGCTCTCCCCCCGCCTCCGTATACAACGGCGTATCCGGCGTAAAGTAACTGGGCATTTCGCGCCACGCCGTCTTATCATCACCCACGACGGCGCGCATGTAATCCGACTGGCTCAACGCGATCTGCACGGCGCGGCGCGCCCGCGGATCGTTGAACGGCGGATGCAAATGATTGATCCGGAACGATCCGATATTGCCAAGCGGATCGGCGATGTCGACGGACACCCCCGCGGTTTTCTTCAGCAGCGGAACCAGATCGGGAATCGGCGTTTCAACCCAGTCAACCTCGTTATTCTGCAACGCCCCAGCCGCCGTGGCGCCGTCGGGCAAAATCTTCCATTCGATCCGGTCAAACGTGATCCGCTTGCCGCCCGACAGCCAACTGGCCTTCTCAGCGCGCGGTTCATATCCCGCGAAACGTTCGAACACCGCGGAAGAGCCTGGAACCCACTCGTCGTTCTTGAAACGCATCGGACCGGAGCCGACGATTTCTGTGATCTGCTTGAACGGATCCGTCGCGGCGATCCGCGCCGGCATGATGAACAAACACGGCGTGCTGCTTTTGCCCAACGCGAACAGCATTTTGGGATAGGCGACTTTCATGCGGAACCGGAACGTCCGGTCATCCACCGCCTCCAACGCCTCCAATTGCCGTTTGATCACCACGCCCATCGTGTTATCGCGGGCCATCCAACGGGTAATGCTGGCGATCACGTCCTTCGTCAAAACCGGCTCGTTATCATGGAATTTCAGGTTGGGACGCAACCGGAACGTCCACGTTTTGAAATCTGGTGTGACCTCGTGCGCCTCAACCATCTGCGGTTGCGGTTCGAGCTTGTCATTTACCCCATACAGCATGTCCCAAATCAGCAGGGAGCCGTTGCGAACCACGTATTGCGTGGTCCAGATCGGATCGAGATTGGCGAGGTTGGCCTGCGGAACGAAACGCAGCACCTTGCTATCGGCGGCGAGGCTGAGCCGTGGCGCGGCCAGCAATCCCGCGGCACCCGTCGTGGTATGCAAAAACGCCCGTCGTTTCATCGTTTATCCGTTCCTTACCGCCCTGTCGGGAAGCCTTCCCGGCAACCCGGGGAGAAACTCTGCCCCATGTCGCGGCGCAACACCAGGGGGGAAATCGGGCTTTGCCCCGGGCCCCACCAGGAGGCTTTGCCTCCTGAACCTCCGCCAGGGACAGGGTCCCGGGACCGCCATTCATGGGGTCTGAACGAACAGGGGCCATCACGGACGTTGGCACTCCGTGGATGGCGCCCCTGTTCGTTCAGACCCCAACGGACCGGGATCCAAGGGCTATCGCCCCATCCGGAGGCTCCGGAGGAAGAGCCTCCGGATGGGGCTTCGGGGCAAAGCACCGCCCTTGCGTCCTCCCATTGCACGCCTACACTTCCCCCGAAATTGAATTGAGGAACGTAACCATGCGGCAGATGGTCCTGGTCGGATTTCTACAGGCGCAAAACTGCACCACGCTCGCCTCCGCCTGGCGCCACCCCGACGCGCGCACCGACTTCACCACCGCCGCTTATTACCAGCGCATCGGCCAGATCCTCGAAGAGGGCAAGTTCCAGATGGGCTTCTTCGACGACCGCCTCGCCATGCCCGACATCTATGGCGGCAACCCCGCCGAGGTCGTCGCCAACGGTGTCCGCGTCGTCAAAATCGACCCCGTCGCCACCATGATGGCCATGGGATTCGGCACCAAATATCTGGGCATTGGCTCCACCGCCTCCACCACATATTACGAGCCCTTCGACGTCGCCCGCCGTTTCCAAACCGTGGATCACATGCTTGGCGGCCGCGCCGCGTGGAATGTCGTGACATCCGTGAACGACGGCGAGGCGCATAACATGGGCCGCGACGTCCACATGGACCACGATTTACGGTACGATCGCGCCGACGAATTCATGGAAATCGTCCATTCCTGCTGGGACGGCTGGGAAGACGACGCGCTGGTCATCGACAAAACCTCCGGCCTGTTCGCCCACCCTGAAAAAGTCCACCGCCTGGAGTATAAAGGAAAATTCCTGAAATCATCAGGCACCTTCACCGTCCCCCGCTCCCCCCAGGGCCACCCCGTCGTCATCCAGGCCGGCTCCAGCGCCCGCGGCCAAACTTTCGCCGCCCGATGGGCCGAAACCATGTTCGTCGGATATCCCGACTTCGCGTCCGCCAAACGCAACTACGCCGCCATGAAAGCCAGCATCGCCGCCGAGGGCCGCGACGCCAGCAAAGTCACCATCAACACCATCGCCTATCCCGTCGCCGCCGAAACCCGCGCCGAGGCCGAGGATAAATGGGCCCTCATCGACTCGCTGTATAAAGAAGTCGACGGATTATCGCTGCTATCGGAAGCCATGAATTTCGACTTCAAAAAGAAAGCCATGGACGAAGCCTTCAACGATGAGGAACTCGCGGGCATGTCCGGCATGCAGGCGATGCGCGACCGCGTCGTCGAAAAAACCGGCCGCAACCCCACCGTCCGCGACTTCCTCGACATCACCCGCCGCGGCCGCCCGCGTGAAGCCGTGATCGGCAGCGGCAAAGATATCGCCGACCGCCTGGAACAATGGTTCGTCGAGGGCGCGTGCGACGGTTACGTCATCGCCGGCACCCACACGCCCGGCACGTTCGAGGATTTCGTCAAATTCGTCGTCCCCGAACTGCAAAAACGCGGCCTGTCGCCCAAGGAATACAAGGGACCAACGCTACGCGAAAACCTCGGCCTCGCGCGCCCCGAAATCGGCGGCTGGAAACCCAGGACCGCCTGACCCATGGCCCGCAAAACCATCCTGATCGCGGGTGCCACCGGCCTCGTCGGCTATGCCGCGCTGAAACATTTCACCCAAAACCCGGCGCATGACGTCATCGCTCTGTCCCGCCGCGCGCCACGGGAAACATTCGGCGCCCGGATCATTCCGGTCGACCTGACCAACCGCGATCACGCCCGCGCGGTCCTACGAAGCCTCACCCATGTCACCCACCTCGTCTACGCCGCCTTGTTCGAACTGCCAGGCCTCGTCGAAGGCTGGCGCGATCCAAACCAAATCGAAACCAACGATCAAATGTTAAGAAATTTGCTGGAACCGCTTTTGGAGGCCAACCCCAATCTCCGCCACGTCACCTTACTGCAAGGCACCAAAGCCTACGGCGTCCACGTCCGCCCCTTCGCCGTCCCCGCCCGCGAGCATCGCTCCGAATTCCGCTCCCAACCCAATTTCTA
>JAYVXQ010000392.1:0-12330 GCA_043785025.1 Acetobacteraceae bacterium | reverse complement strand
TCACCGGACCCGCGCTGATGACGTGTTCTGGCGAGCGTCTTTATCCGATGAGGTGTGGCCACCTGGCCGGATGACGCTCTGGAGCGGTTTCCGATCGCGCCGGCTCACGGAACCCGCGCTGATGACGTGTTTTGGCGAGCCTCTTTATCTGATCAGGTTTGGTCACCTGATCATATAATATTCTAGCGCCGGGTTGGATCGACGCTGAACAGCACAGCCGTCTCGTTCCCCGCCACCCGCGTCAGCCCCTCCGTATCGATCATGCCGGGTCCCGGTGCCGCACCCATGACCAGAACATGGGTCACGAGACGCATGACGGGCACACCCCAGGCGAGCGAGGCGATCGGATCGTGCGACGCGTCCACCAGTTCGGTGAGGGTATGAAACGGCTCTTTCGTTTCGATCGGTTGTTGGGAGGGATTGTCGAACAGGAATGGCCACCAGGCGCGATGCTCGATCACCAGCAGCGCGGGGAGATGGCCGTCGAGGACGGTACCGTCGGATAGAGATCGCGCGGTGGCGAGGGTCAGCCAGCGGGACGGCGGTGTGGGCCGCGGCAGGCGGACGGTGAGAACGACGTCTCCTGGTTTGACGGAGGCGATGACGCGGCGAAACCCGGCGAGGTCGGCGGACCAATCGTTCCAGACCGCGGTGACGATGGTCATGCGGACCAGAAACAGCGCGGCGAGCAGGCCGAAGATGGCGCTCTGTGCCTGGGATCGTGACGGTAAGGCGACGATCGCGGCGGGCAGAAAGGCGGCGGCCATGACGATGAAGCGGGTGTCGAGATCGTAGGTGCCTTTGAGGCCGTGCGGCAGGATCAGAAACAAAAGCAGAAACGCGGCCAGCGCCAGCATTGCCTGAAACGGGATGGTGAACCAGCGGCGGGCGACGCCGATGATGGGGATGGCCACACAGATCAGACCGGTCGCGAGGTCGAGCGGCCAGAAATAATTCAGCACGGGGGTGAGCGACGCCTCGGCCTTTCCGGTCAGTGAGCGAAATCCCAGAATGCCGGTCGCCGTCTTGAGGTTGGATACGAAATACAGGATCGCCGGGATCACGAAGATGACGGCCACAAGCGCGGCGCGGCGCGCGATGCCGATCATTGGGCCAGACCGTGATCGGTTCTGGTTGACCCGATCACGGTCTGAATTTTGCTTTGACGAGGGCGATTCACGTTTGAGGTTGAAGTCAACCTCAAACGAACGCGCTCTAATACCGCGGGTTGTCCTGACGCGGTCCCGCAGCCATTGGGCCTCGTGCGCGGCGATCAAAACGCCCAGGCAGACGAGGCCGATGAGGTGGCTGAAGAAGAGGGCGATCGCGCCGGCCGCGGCGATCACGATCGTCGGGATGGGCCGCCGCTCGCGCCAGGCCAGCCACAGCGCGGCCAGCAGCAAGGCGATGCCCACGGACGCGATGAAGTTCAAAAATCCGCGCAGGAACAGGGCGTTGTAGACGAACAGGCCGGACAGCAGGGGGATGTAGGATCGGCGGCCGGTCAGCGCGCGGTGGTAGCAGATCGCGCCGAACACCGGCAGCAGCAGGATCAGACCCACGACCCCGCGCCCGACGACGTGCACGGGAAGCATCCGCAGCAACGGCGGCACCGTCAGGTCGAGCGCGAGGTTCGGAATGATCGACCAACGCGGCTGATAGAACCGGGCCAGCACCGGATCGTCCGGCGCGGAGGACAGCACGAATAACCGGGCCAGATGGTTGGGGTAATCCAGCAAGGGCGGCACGTCCGCGCGCGTCAAAGGTGCGAGCAGAACCAGGCACATCGCGATTAAACTGGCCCACCACATCATGGCGCTGTGCGTTTCGCGCATTCAGGGCGGGCCGGATCGGGCTTGGCGTGCGCCATTGTCGCGCGGTGTCCGCCTGGTCACAGTGACGCCGTGCTCAAAGGAGATGAACGGAATGGCCCATGTCCACGACGCCGCGATCGCGGGGGCGCGCGAGGCGCTGGATGGCTTCATGGCGGCGTTCAATCGGGAGGATCCGGAGGCGATCAAGACACGCTGGTTTCACTTTCCTCATGTCCGATTTCACTCCGGCCAGGTGACCGTCATGGCGACACCGGCGGATTATCATAATTTGGTGTGGGCGCGCGATGGGCAGGCCGCCGGTTGGGGCAAATCCGTCTGGGATTATCAAGATGTGATCGACGCCGGTCCCGACAAGGTGCATTTCCGTGTCAGTTTCACCCGCTATCGCGCCGACGGATCGGTGATTGGGTCGTATCCGTCGTTGTATATCGTCACCTTGATCGACAACCGGTGGGCCATTCAGGCGCGATCGAGTTGGGCGGCCTGAGGAGGCGCGAGATTAACCGTCGGCGGGGGGAACCCAGGGCAGGTTTTGGATCATGATGCCTTCCTCGGCTAAAGACTCGGCCTCATCGGGCGTGGTTTCGCCGTAGATGCCGCGTTCCTCGGCCTCGCCATTGTGGATTTTTCGGGCTTCGTCGGCGAAGGAGGGGCCGACGTAATCGCAGTTCTTTTCGACCTCGGCGCGGAGGCGTTGCAACATCGCGAGCATGCGGGCGGGGATGGGACCCTGATGGGGACCGGAGCCCGTGGCGGGGGCGGGCGGGAGGACCTGTTGCATGGACGGCGGGGATTGCGTGGCGGGTTCGGCGTCACGGGATTGGGGTAGGCGTTTCTGATCGCGGGACGTCAAAGCGGGGGCCATGAGCGCGCGCGCGACTTTGGTGCCGCCGCAGGTGGGACATTCGATCAGGCCGCGTTTCGCCTGTTTCTCAAATCCGGCGCTGTTATTGAACCAACCATCAAATTCATGGGCCTGGTCGCAGCGAAGCTGGTAATGAATCATCCAATGTTCCGGCCTGATCCGATGGCACCGCGCCACCGGCCGTATCGCCCTATAAGTCAGGAAAATCCCTGCCCCGGCAAGGGATACCGGGTTACGCCGCCCGAAGCATTGGATCCAGTTTCCCGGCGCGATCCAGTGCCACCATGTCGTCGCAGCCGCCGATATGCTGACCGTCGATGAAAATTTGCGGCACCGATGTCCGCCCGCCCGAACGCCGCGTCGCATCCTGCCGCGCGGCTGAGCCATTGGGGGCGTCGATTTCCTCAAAGGCGACCTGTTTCGTCGTCAGGATATGCATCGCCCGCTCACAGAACGGGCACCAGGGCTGCGTGTAGATTTCGACTTTGGACATGGAGATCACCTCTGCGCCGAATGTCGGATGAAACGCGCACGCTCGCAAGAGAGAAGGCCGGCGCGGTTTGATTTTGACCAACGCCAGCGGTAACGTTACATTTCACGCCGTGAGTACTGGGCTGCGCATTCAGGGGCTAGAGGGTTCATGGGCGAGACAACCGGGGTCGAGAAAACCGAAATCCGCCGTCGGCAGGACCGATGGGTCCAGAAAGTTCTGGAGACCGATGTCGGAACCGGCGGTCTGGGCCGCGGGGTGCCGCTGCCGAAAGTTGGTGTGAACAAAGTGGTTCTCAGGCGCCCGCAACCGATCAAACGCGTCGCCCCCGTCAATAAGCGCGTGCTGCCGCCGCCGGTGCGCATCGCCCCACCGCCGCCGCCGCCGAACCGGTCGGCGAAGATCCAGCAGGGCGTCGAGGCCCGCTTGATGACCTATGACACGCTGGTCCGGGAAGTCGGCCACGCCCCGCACGACGACAAGTTGGGCGGCAAATGGAAGATGTCCAAGAAGTACAAGGCTCTGACTGGACAGCTGGACGAGAGCCAGAACAAAGTCGATGCGCTGGAGCAGAAACCGCTGACTGATTTGCGCGACGATCGCGACGCGGTGGAAAAGGAACTGACGGATCAAATCGACCAGATGATCGCGGCGGCGGCGACGTATAAGAACGCGAAAAAATCCACCGGCAAGAAGAAAGCGGCGCAGAACGTCATCGATCAGGCGAACCAGTACAAAGCTCAGTTGAAGGATAATCTGAATAAGATTCTGGCCGATCCGGACTTCGCGAAAATCGCCGGTGACACGACGATCGGGGAGGCTCTGGCGGTCAAGATCCGCGGCATCAATTTCGCCGATTGCAAATTCGATGTGCATAACGACACTAAATTGGACAAGGGGCAGTCGAAGGATGGGTTCGGCTCGGGGGCCGTGAACAGCGTGTCGAAACTGGTGCATCGGGACGGCACCGCGCGCATCTTCAAGCCCGAACCGGATCGCGACGATAAGATGAAGAAAGGTCCCAAGATGATGGGGATCGATCCGGCCTCGCCGCATTACGGCAATCGCAACGTCGCCAGCCAGTCCGCCGGGGATTTTCTCGGCACCAATGTGATGCCCGAGGCGAGTTTCGCCACGCATAACGGCCAGGTCGGGCTGATGATGAGCATGGCGAAGGGCAAATCGCCGCGGCAGAAAAAATGGGAGCTGTTGGCCGATCAGAACGCCGCCGAGAAAGAAGCGCCGGTCAATCGCGCGAATTACGGTTGGGAGAAAAAAGACGACGGTCTTTGGTACAAACCGATCATCGAGATGAAGGCGCCGTGGACGACCCCGCCCTCGCCGAAAGCGGTGGCGAAATTGCAGGAGGAACTGGCGGCGCTGGAGTGGACCGACATGCTGACGGGCCAATGCGATCGTCATTCGGAGAATTATTTCGTCGATATTCAGGGCGACGATGTGAAGGTGACCGGAATTGATAATGATTTCGCGTACGGTAAGGATCAGAAGGATCTGGTTGAGTACAATCCAGGGATCGGCGTGACCTCGGCGGGCTCGGCGAAATTGATCGACAAGAAGGTCTATGACAAGTTGATCGTCGGCGATTTCGATCGCGACATGAAACCGAAACTGGCGGGTCTGCTGACGGACGAGGAAATCGCGGCGGCGAAAAGCCGGTTCGATAAGGTGAAGATTTACGCGGCCTCGCTGCATCCGGATTTCGTGGTCCCGGACTGGGGCGCCTGGCGGGCGCCGGCGCCCACGGCGGGTTTGACGGCGAAGGAGTTCCTGCAACAGGCGCCGGGCAAAAACCTGCTCAAGCGCGATCTGGCGAGCTTCCTCTGATGGAATTGGATCCGTGACATGAACGCGCTGGCGGTCAATCAAATCGACGATGACGATGACGACGAAGCTCCGGGCGCCGATCTGATCGTGGCGTTTGAGCAATACGCGGAGGCGGGATTGCGGGTGCCGCCGGTGCCGCATGAGATGGTCGAGGCGCTCAGGGAGCAGGATGATTGGCGGTATGGCACCAAGGATGTCGAGCTCGATGATCGTGAGGCGTTTTTGGAGGCGGCGCACGCGGCCGGCACCGCGCCTTATGTCGCGTTTGGCCATACCGGGCACGGTGAGGCCAGTTGGTACCTGTGTTACCAGTTGATCAACGGGAATTTGGCGGTGTTCACCCGGCAGAGCTATGGCGGGCCCTATGACGAGGAAGACATCGCCCGGGGTGCGGCCAACCGGACGATCGAGGCGATCGAGGAACTGGTGGTGCATGCCGACGAAGCGCGCGATGCGGGGAAACTGCCGGCGGATGCGCGGTTGATGATCGTGATCGACGATCGGGATGACAGCGGCTGGTGCATTCTGGACAACGCGAGCGTTTGGCACGCGAGTGCCTCGCCGATCCAGGACGCGTTGGCGGCGTTGGGCGAGGGTTAGAGCCTCATCCGATCAGGTGACCACAGCTGATCGGATAAAAATGCTCGCCAAAACAAATCACTGAGAGCGGGTTCCGTGAGCAAACGCGATCGGAAACCGCTTTACTTCTTTGTTTTGGCGAGCATTTCCATCCGCCCAGGTTTGTCAACCTGATCGGATAATGCTCTATCCCGCTTCGACGCGTATCAGTCGGCGGCGCTGCTCCGGCTGGAGCGGCATGGCGGCGTAGACGTCTTTCACCGCCTCGGTGATCGTCACGCCGGCCAAACCGGGCATCAGGCGGCGGCCCAGACGTTCGAACAGGCGGGCGCCGCGCAGGATCAGGCGCAGACGGAATGGCGGCATCCATAATGCGGTGTCGTGGCGTTCGACACGGAACAGGGCACCGGCGAGTAATCGACCCAATTGGCCGGCGGTGTAGGGCTGGCCGTGGCCGAAGGGTGTGTTTTCCCAATACGCCCACCAACCCGTGCGGTTCGGCGTGACGACCAGCAGACGGCCGTCGTCCTTCAACACGCGCCACGCCTCACGCAGCAAACGGCGGGCGTTTTCCGCGCCTTCCAGGCCGTGCACCAGCAGGATCCGATCGAACACGAGGTCGGGAAACGGGAGTGCGTCTTCCTCGGCCGTGCAGGACAGGTTGGGCGCGTCGGACGGCCAGCGGATCGCGCCGATCTGCGCGGGCGTCAAGGCGATCCGGCGATAGGCCTGACCATCCCAGGGGTGGAGGTAGGGCGCGGTGTAACCGATCCCGAGCACCGAGCAGCCCATCAGATCCGGCCATGCCATGGCGATGCGGGCGCGGATCAGGCGCGCGGTCACCTCCCCCTGGGAGGTCCGGTAGAACTCAGCCGCCGTATGCGCATCCGCTGTCATTGGGCGGGATGATAGGGCATTGGGCGGCGTGGGTCACAAGGGTGGGAGTTGTTAAGTTTGAGAGGGCGATTCACGTCTGACGTTGGTTTAACGTCAGACGATCGCGCTTTGGACCGGTTTCCGATCGCGGTGGCTCACGGAACCCGCTCTCAGTATATGTTTTGGCGATCATCTTTATCCGGTCAGGTGTAGCCACACCGGGCCAGATGACACTCTACCGCGCGGCATGGATGAAATGCACCGACGTCGCCTCGGTGCGGCTAGGGTCGACGATGAAGCCCTTGCGGCCGGCCCAATAGAGTTTTTGCCAATACAGAGGCAGGATGGCGGCGTCGTCCATGGCGATACGCGTGGCCTCGGCGAGCAGCGTGCCGCGTTTGGCGGTGTCGAATTCCATCGAGGCGCGGTGCAGCGTGTCGTCGAACAGGGGATTGGTGTAGCGGGCGCGATTGAGGGCCCCGGTGCCTTTGGCGGCGTCGAAGGTGGCGAGCACGCCGGTCAGGCCGTTCAGCGAGGAACTGGCGACGCTGCCATAGCTGAAGATGAAGACACTGTATTTCCGCTGGGTCGCGGCGGGGGCGTAGACGTTATAGGGCACGACCTCGACCGCGTTCACCTTGATCCCGCCGCGCGAAAACATCTGGCCCAAGGCCTGCGCGACCTGGGAGTCGTTGGGGAAGCGGTTGTTGGATCCATGCAATGTCAGGCCGAAGCCATCGGGATAGCCCGCCTCCGTCAGCAGGCGTTTTGCGCCGGCGAGGTCGAGCGCGGTGGGTTTGATGCCGGGGTCGTGACCGTCCAGGTCGTCGGGCACCAATTGGCCCGTGGGTTCCCCGGCGCCGGACAGGATGCGGGCGACGATGGCCTCACGGTTGATCATTTTCGACAGCGCCTGGCGAACCCGGCGGTCGCGCAATGGATTGACCGTCATCGGCGCGCCGTCTTTGGTGGTGACGAAGGGCGAGTCGTCGCGGCCCTGATCCATGGCGATATAGACCGCGCGGTTGGACACGGCGTCGAACACGGTCACGTCGGGGCGGTTCTGGAAGACGCCGATATCGGCGGGGGGAATTTGCTCGATCACATCGACGGCGCCAGACAGCAAAGCAGCACTTCGGGTCGTCGGATTGGCCAGGAATTTGACCGTGACGGCGCCAAATTGCGGTGGGTCGCCCCAATAGGCTGGGTTTGCGGTCCAGACCACGTTGTCGGCGGGCGCGCTGGATTTGAAACGATATGGTCCTGTTCCGATCATCGCGCGGCCGCTGTTGAAATCGTCGTTCGTCACGGTTGGGCCGAGTTTCGCGGGAATGATGAAAATCCGGCCGATCATGTCCATCAGTAATGGCGTCGGAGAGACGGTGCGAATGCGCAATGTCAGCGGGTCGATGATTTCGATGTCTTTGACCGGCCGGACGAAACTCGCGAGCGGGCCTGGACTGTTGGGGATCGCGCGGGCGCGATTGAGCGAATACGCGACGTCTCCGGCGGTGAAGGCGGAGCCGTCATGGAAGGTCACGCCCGGACGCAATTTGATAGCCCAGGTGAGCGGGTCGAGTAGGGTCCATTCGGTCGCGAGGGAGGGTTTGACACGGAGTTTGGCATCGAAATGAATCATGCTCTCGAAGGTGTTTTCGGCGGTCGCGACGTCGCTGCCGAGGTCGGAATAAAGCGGATCCAGCGAGCCGTGTTCGGTGGCGCGTCCGATTCTCAGATCGCCCGCCTGAGCTTGCGCGATCAGTAATAATGTCGATATAAATACGAGTTGGAAACGCATGCGGGCTCCAGGGCGAATTTGTTGGCGCGTTGATCGGAGGGTAGCCTGCGGCGGGATCAGCGAACAGAGTGGAGGGGCGTCATGGCATCGGTCGCGGTGATCACGGGCAGCAATGGTTTGATTGGGCAGGCGACCTGCCGGAAGCTGACGCAATCGGGGTTCCTGACCGTCGGGATCGATATCGGCGCGGAAAGCCGCGGCAACTGGCCCTATTATTCATGCGATTTGAACGATCTTGGGCGGCTGGACGCGACCTTCGCCGCGATCGAGCGGGAGCATGGTCTGATCCGCGTGCTGTATAACAACGCGGGCGTGTTCCACCCGGAAAAGGATTGGCTGGATGTGCCGCCCGAGCAGT
The DNA here is from genome assembly GCA_043785025.1 of Acetobacteraceae bacterium. Lineage (GTDB taxonomy): Bacteria > Pseudomonadota > Alphaproteobacteria > Acetobacterales > Acetobacteraceae > Rhodopila. The sequence continues at coordinate 3,684 of JAYVXQ010000392.1, read as the reverse complement.
TCGACGCGACGATGTCGGCCAATGTGCGCGTGCCCTATTTCGCCGCGCAGTGGGTGGCGAAGCGGTTGATCGCGGCCGGCGAAGGCGGGGCGATTGTCACCACGGCGTCGATGGCTGGGGTGAACGGCAGCACGGTGGTGGAATACGGCGCGTCCAAGGCGGCCGTCATCAACATGACCAAGAGTTTGGGCCGTCGATTGGGCGCGCATAAGATCCGGGTCAACGCGATCGCGCCGGGTCTGATCAAGACGGCGATGGGCGAGCGAGTGCCCTCCGCGTCGAAGCAGCGGGCGTTGGGCAGCGCTCTGGGGCGGGCGGGGGAGCCGGAGGAGATCGCGTCGGTCGTCGATTTTCTGGTGAGCGACGCCGCGAGTTTTGTGACCTGTACGACGATTGAGGTGAATGGCGGCGCGTGAAGCGCCAGAGCGGTTTCCGATCGCGTTGGCTCATGGAAACCACTCTGACTTTTTGTTTGGGCGAGCATCTTTATCCGACCACGTGTTTCCACGTGATCGGATGACGCTCTAGCGCGTGGGCTTCGGCGGCGTTTGCGAATAGTCGTAGAAGCCGCGGCCGGTTTTGCGGCCCAACCAGCCGGCCTCGACATATTTCACCAGCAGCGGGCACGGGCGGTATTTGCTGTCGGACAGGCCCTCATACAGCACCTGCATGATCGACAAACACGTGTCCAGACCGATGAAGTCGGCCAATTCCAGCGGTCCCATCGGGTGATTGGCGCCAAGGCGCATGGAGGTGTCGATGCCGGAGACCGAGCCGACGCCTTCATACAGCGCGTAGACCGACTCGTTGATCATCGGGACCAGGATGCGGTTCACGATGAAAGCCGGAAAATCCTCGGATACGGCGGTGATCTTGCCCAATCTCCGGGCGAGGGCCTGGATTGAGAGGAAGGTCGGCTCGTCCGTCGCGATACCGCGGATGACTTCGACGAGTTTCATGACCGGGACCGGGTTCATGAAATGCATGCCGATGAATTTCTCAGGCCGGCCGCTGGCCGCGCCCAATCGGGTGATGGAGATGGAGGAGGTGTTCGAGGCGAGGATGCAGGAGGGTTTGAGATGCGGCGTCATCGCGTTGAAGACGGCGCGTTTGATGTCCTCTTTTTCGGTCGCGGCCTCGATCACCAGGTCGACGTCGGCGAGGGATTCATAGCCGATGGAGGTTTTGACCCGGGCCAACGCCGCGTCGCGATCGTCGGCGGAGATGATGGACCGATTGACCTGGCGGTCCATGTTGCGGGCCATGGTGGCGAGGCCTTTGGTCAAGGCCTCCGCCTTGATGTCAACGATCGTCACTTCCATCCCGGCGATCGCGCACACATGGGCTATCCCGTTGCCCATCTGTCCCGCGCCCACGATTCCGACCTTGGCGATGTCGACCGGGTCGATCATGTTTGTACCATTGGCATAGGTGGCGACGTCGATATTCATTCAGGAGCGCTCCAGTTCCGCCGCCAGCTCGGGCAGCGCGACAAACAGATCAGCCACCAGGCCGTAATCAGCCACCTGGAAGATGGGCGCTTCCTCATCCTTATTGATCGCGACGATGACCTTACTGTCTTTCATGCCGGCGAGATGCTGGATGGCTCCAGAAATCCCGATGGCGATGTAAAGGTCCGGCGCGACGATCTTGCCGGTTTGTCCGACCTGGTATTCGTTGGGCACAAAGCCCGCGTCCACGGCGGCGCGGGAGGCACCGACGGCGGCGCCCAATTTGTCGGCGATGGGATCCAGCAGTTTGAAGTTATCACCGTTCTGCATCCCACGGCCACCAGAAATCACGACGCGGGCGGCGGTGAGTTCGGGGCGCTCGCTTTTCGAGAGCTCGGCCGAGATGAATTTCGATTGGGTGGGCAGATCGCCGATGGTGACGGGTTCGGATGGGGCATTGCCGCCCTCGGCGGCGACCGGGTCGAAGCTGGCGGCGCGGACGGTGATGACTTTTTTGGCGTCGGAGGATTTCACCGTCGCCATGCCGTTGCCGGCATAGATCGGGCGGACGAAGGTATCGGCGTCCACGACGGCGGCGATGTCGGAGATGGGTTGGACATCCAGCAGCGCGGCGGCGCGTGGAAGGACGTTTTTTCCGACGGCCGTGGTGGCGGCCAGGATGTGGGAATACCCGGGGGCGAGTGCGACCAGCAGCGCGGCGGTGGGCTCGGCCATCAGGTGATCGAGTGCTGGGGACTCGGCGACGAGGACCTTGCTGACGCCGGGCAGTTTGCCCGCGGCGGCGGCGGCGGCACCGAGATCGATGCCGGCGACGAGGGCATGAACCTCGCCCAACGCGGTCGCGGCGGCAACGGCGGAGCGGGACGGCTGTTTGATGCCGGTCGCGTCGAATTCGAGGAGTACGAGAACGGCCATGATCAGATCACCTTCGCTTCGGTGCGGAGTTTCATCACCAGTTCGGCCACCGAGGCGACTTTCTGGCCGGCTTTTCGGGTCGCGGGTTCGTCGACGCGGACCACGGTCAGGCGGGGCGTGGGATCGACACCGTAATCGGCGGGTTTTTTGTTCTCGATGGGTTTTTTCCGCGCCTTCATGATGTTCGGCAGCGACGCGTAGCGCGGTTCGTTCAGGCGCAGATCGGTGGTGACGATCGATGGCAGGGTGAGGGCGACGGTTTCCAGGCCGCCATCAACCTCGCGCGTCACGGTCAGGGTTTCGCCCTCGATCATGAGTTTGCTGGCGAAGGTGCCTTGCGACCATCCCAAGAGGGCGGCCAGCATTTGGCCGGTCGCGCTCATATCGTCGTCGATCGCCTGTTTGCCAAGGATGATGAGGCCCGGCTGCTCGGCCTCGGCGATGGCTTTCAGCAGTTTGGCGACGGCCAGCGGTTGCAGGTCGACGTCGGTTTCCACCAGGATGCCGCGATCGGCACCCATGGCGAGGGCGGTGCGAATGGTTTCGGCGCATTGGGCCACGCCCATGGAGATCGCGACGATTTCGGTCGCGAGGCCTTTTTCCTTCAGGCGGACGGCTTCTTCGACGGCGATTTCGTCGAAGGGGTTCATGGACATTTTCACACCGGCGGTTTCGATGCCGGATTTGTCGGTCTTCACCCGAACTTTGACGTTGTAGTCTACCACCCGTTTGACGGGGACCAGAATTTTCATGGGGGCTGCCTTGCCGCTTCCTGGAACGAAAGTGAGGACGATTGGACATGTGTGAGGGGGCGGATCGCCAACGCGGACCCGCCCCTTCGCAGATGCGATAAACGGCGGGACCCTATGCGGGGGGACGGGCGGTGTCAAACGTTCGCGGCCGGTATCGCGGCATCGAATGGACGGCCAGCGGGCGGCTTGTTACAGGGGCCAGGGTTGGGCGCCGTGCCGGTGGTTCACGCAGTGGGCCGCGGATCGACCGTTCATTGATCACGATCCTGGGGTGTGGCGATGTTAAGAACGATACTGGCGATGAAGGCGCTGGCGATGAAGGCGCTGGCCATAACCGCGCTATGGCCGCTGCTGATCGGCGTCGCGCGCGCCGAAACCGATCCATCGCCCGCCGTGCCTGAAAATTGGGCGGTTCGCGGCCAATCGACCTTCACCTTCCAGTATCATCCCGCGTTCGCCTCGCCGCCGATCATCAGCCCGAAAACCGTGAACAATGGCCGCCGTGGCGCCGAGGACAGCAACACCACCATTGGCGCGGGACTCCG
>JAYVXQ010000391.1:0-12342 GCA_043785025.1 Acetobacteraceae bacterium | reverse complement strand
CTCCTGCAGCGGGCGGAGTGCGAGGAACGCGGCCAGCAGCGCGATGGCGGCGATGACGGGACGCCCGCCGGCGCGCCGGTCCCACAGCGCGGGGATGGCGACCGCCAAAGCGAAGGCCGCGATCTCCAGCGCGGGCAGATAGTGGTAGGGCCAGCCCTTACGCTGCCACAGCACCACCACGACGCAGCACAGCGACGTGACGCACAGGCGGCGCAGCACGCGTCCGACTGGCGCGAGGAACGGCGTCAGCCAGGCGATGGCGGCGGCGAGGCACAGCGCGGCGACGCTGTCCCGGCCGAACTCCAGCACCGTCACCCACCAGCGATTCCAGGCGAAATAGATGTTTTCCTGCATGCGGGCTTCGGTCAAATACTCGGGGAAAATCAGCAGGACGACCGCGAGATACAGGGCCGCGGCGGCGGCGAACACGATGGATGGCGTTTCCAGCACGACCCGCCACGACCGCGTTTCGATGAAACGCAGGCCCAACAGCACGGCGGGGACGAGCAAATAATACGGTTTGATCATGACGGCGGCGGCGGCCAGGATCAGGCACGTCCATTGATGCGGGCTCAATCGTTGGCCGGGGTCGCGCGCGAGGTACCAGAGCAGTCCCGGCAGGAACAGGACCAGAAACACGTGCTCGCGCTGGCCGAACTCGTAGCCTGGCTCGAATGTCAGGATAATGGCGGTCAGGACCAGGACGAGATCGGCGCGCGGGTTGGCGCCAAGAAGCGCGCGCAGGGTGGGGCGCAGCAGCAGCAGGGATATGGCGATCAGCAGGCCCATATAGGCCAGGAAGACCGGATAGCCGGGATACGCCGTGAGGTTGGCCACCGCGGCCGCCGGGGCCAGGACGATGAGGATCATCGGCGGTGTGACCTCGTTGAAATCCCGCACGTAATGCCCGCCCATGACCATCCGGCGCGCGGCGATGAACATCCAGTCGGCGTCGTGGTTCTGCAGCATCCATCCGGCGTGCGCGAGGCAGGCGGCGGCGATCAGGACGGCGATAATCAGCGCGGCCACAAAGCCGCTGACGCCGCGTTGCGCGATTTGTGGCCCTGGTCTCGAGGCGAGCATGTCCAAAGGCGAAGTCTCCTGTCTCAGTTCAGAGCGGTTTCCGATCGCGTTGGCTCACGGAACCCGCTCTGAATATTTGGTTTGGCGAGCATCTTCATTCGAGCAGGTGTGGTCACCTGATCGAATGATGCTCTAAGGGCCAGATTATCGTCCGGCGAGCCAGCCGCCGTCGACCGGGAGATCGGCGCCATTGATGTCCTCGCCGTGCGGGCCGCACAGAAAGGCGATCAGGCCCGCGACATTGGCATCCTTCACGAAGCGGCGGGAGGGCTGGCGGATGGCGAGGAAGCTTTCCTCCGCGTCGGCGAACGAGGTGCCGTCACGCTGCATCTCCTGGCGCATGCGCCAGTCGATCGCGGGCGTCAGCACGGTGCCGGGACACATCGCGTTGCAGGTGATGCCGGTGCGGGCGCATTCCAGCGCGACGGCGCGGGTCAGGCCCAACAGAGCGGTCTTGGTGGTGATGTAGTCGATGCGATTGACGGTGGCGAAGTGGCTGTAGACCGACGCCATGTTGATGATCCGGCCCCAGTTCTTTGCTTTCATGCCCGGCAGCGCGAGGCGGATGGTGTGAAACGGTGCGGAGACATTGACCGCCAGCGCCTCATCCCATTGCGCGGGGACGAAATTCTCGATGGCGCCGAAATAGCGCACGACGGCGTTGTTCACCAGGATGTCGGGGCCGCCATGGGCCTTCGCGGTGGCCGCGATCATCGCCACGATCGCCGCGGGGTCGCGCAGATCGGCGTTGTCATGCGCGCAGCGGACGCCCATCGCGGCGATCTCGGCGGTCCGCGCCTCGATCACGTCCGCGCTGGCGAAGCCGTTCAACATGATGTCGCAGCCCAATGCGGCGAGCGCCTTCGCGGTGGCGAAACCGATCCCGCCCAATGAGCCGGTGATCAGCGCCGATTTACCTTTGAGCATGCGAGGTTTCCTCTGGTTGGCGCCGGAGTTTAGCGTCGGATCGCCGCCGCGCCATCCGTTATTGCCGGAGCGGCGCTTGTCTGGTGTGATGGTGCAAACGGGAGCGAACGCCATGGGACAATTGGACGGACGGGTTGGCATTATCACCGGGGCGGCCTCGGGCATTGGCGCCGCGACCGCGCGGGTCCTGGCGCGGGAGGGGGCGCGGCTGGTGTTGACCGACCTCGATGACGATGCCGGACGGGCGCTGGCGGCCGAGACCGGCGGGATTTATGTTCACCACGACGTGACCGACGACGCGGCCTGGCCCGCGGTCGTGGAGGCGGCGGAAAAGTCGTTTGGCCGGCTGGATATTCTCGTGGCCAACGCGGGGATTGGGATCATGGGGCCGGCGATCGACATGTCGCTGGCGGATTGGCGGCGGCAGATGGCGATCAATGTCGACGGCGTGTTTCTTTCGGTCAAGTATTGTATTCCGGCGATGCGGCGGGCCGGCCATGGCGGGTCGATCGTGATGCTGTCGTCGGTCGCGGGATTGCGCGGCTCGGCGGGTCTGGCGGGGTACAGCGCGACCAAGGGCGCGGTGCGGCTGTTCGCCAAGTCGATGGCGCTGGAATGCGCGCAGGCCGCCGACGGCATACGGGTGAATTCGGTGCATCCCGGCATCATTGCGACACCGATCTGGACCAAGCTGCCGCAAGGCGGGCAGACCGGACGCAACGCGCCGCTGGATCCCAATCAGATCGCCGCCGCGTCGGTGCCCTTGGGCGTGCCGGGTCAGGCGGAGGATATCGCCAACGGCATTCTGTATCTCGCGTGCGATATGTCCAGCCATGTGACGGGGTCGGAACTGGTGATCGATGGCGGGCTGACGGCGGGCCGGATCACCCGTTTGGGGGGGTAGCGCGTTGGGCGCGTTTCCTGATGAGGGGAAACGCGCCCACGGCTCAGGCGATTTCGTTCGCGAGGCGTTGCAGATAATAGGCGGGATCGCCGAACAGACGCTCGATCACCATGCAGCGGCGGAAATAATGGCCGACGGCGTATTCCTCGGTCATGCCGATGCCGCCATGCATTTGCACGGCACTTTGCGAGACATAGCGGCCCGCCTGACCGATGCCGACTTTCGCCAGCGCGAAATCGTGGCGGCGCTCGACGGGATCGGCGTTGTCGATCGACATCGTCGCCAGCATCGCCATGCTGCGCCCTTGCTCCTGCGCCATGAACATGTCGGACATCCGGTGCTGCACGACCTGATAGGTGCCGATCGGCTGCCCGAACTGCACCCGTGTCTTGCTGTATTCCAGCGTCATTTCGTTCATGGTTTCCATGGCGCCGACGGTTTCCGCTGATGTCGCGGCGATCCCGGCCTCGACGATCGTTTCGATAATGGCGAGGCCTTTGCCGACTTCGCCAAGCACTTCCACCGCTGAGACGTTCGACAGGGAGATATCCGCGGCCCGTGTGCCGTCGCGCGTGGCGTAACCGCGCCGCGCGACCCCTTGCGCATTGGCATCGACCAGAAACAACGTGATGCCGGCTTCGTCGTATCGTTCGCCGGTGGTGCGGGCGCTGACGATCAGTTTATCGGCGGCCTCGCCATGCGCCACCACGATTTTCGATCCGTCGAGCACCCAGCCGCTGCCGTCTTGCTTCGCGGTCGTGACGACATCGGTGAGGTCATAGCGCGCCTGCCGTTCGCCATGCGCGAAGGCCAGTTTCAGGCCGCCCTCGGCGATCGCCGGCAATAAGGCTTTCTTTTGCGCCGCACTGCCCGCCGTGGCGATCGCGGTGCCGCCAAGGATGACGGTCGCCAGGAACGGTTCCACGACCAGCACGCGGCCGAAGGCCTGCATGACCAGCATCACCTCCTGCGCGCCACCGCCGTAGCCGCCATATTCCTCGGCGAAGGGGAGGCCGAGCAAGCCGAGTTCGGCGAATTTCGACCACATGTCCGGAGAATACCCACCGGCATGGGCCAGATACGTCTTGCGTTGCGCGAAACCATAGGTGTCCGCGAGCAGCCGCGTGACACTTTCGACCAGGAGTCTCTGGTCGTCGGACGGATCAAAATCCATTACAGCCCCAATACCGCTTTGGTGAGAATATTCTTCTGGATTTCGTTGGTGCCGCCATAGATCGACGCGGCGCGCAGGAACAGATACGTGCCGGTCGAGGCGCTGCCCGCTTCCATCAATTCGTCCGGTGCGTTCATCGCGGCCAGTTCCTCAGCCCAGATCGGGGTGGCCATGGGGCCGGCGACGTCGATGGCGAGTTCGGTGGTGGCCTGTAGCAACTCGGTCCCTTTGACTTTCAGCACCGAGGATAAGGGATCCGGCTTGCCCGCGCCCTTGGCTTTGTCACCGGCGGAGACCACGCGATACTGCGTGATCTCCAGTGCTTTCATGTCGACCTGCATTTGCGCGACCCGCTGGCGGAAGGCGCTGTCGGTGATCAAAGGGCGGCCGTTCATGTTGACCTCGCGGGCCATGTCGATCGAGGCGTTGACCCGTTCGCGCGATTTGCCCAGTCGGGCGATGCCGGTGCGCTCGTTGCCCAACAGGAATTTGGCGACGTCCCAGCCCTTGTTTTCCTCGTGCACGCGAAGGTCCACGGGGACTTTCACGTCGTCGAAAAACACCTCGTTCAAATGGTGGCTGCCGTCGATCGAAACGATCGGCCGCACGGTGATCCCAGGGGTTTTCATGTCGACAAGTAAGAACGAAATGCCTTCCTGACGCTTGCGCGCGTCGGGGTTGGTGCGAACGAGGACGAAGCACCAATCGGCGTGATGCGCGGTGGAGGTCCAGATTTTCTGTCCGTTCACGATATAATGATCGCCGTCGCGCTTCGCCGCGGTCTTGAGCGATGCGAGGTCCGATCCGGCACCGGGTTCGGAAAATCCCTGGCACCACCAATCGTCGAGGTTGGCGGCGCGCGGCAGAAAGCGCTTCTTCTGCGCCTCGGTGCCAAACTGCAGCAACACCGGCCCAAGCATGGTGATGTTGAAGGATGACAGCTCCGGCGCCGGCGCCATTTGGTTTTCTTCCAGGAAGATCATCTTCTGGATGGCGGACCAGCCGGGCCCGCCATTCTCCTTGCCCCAGGACAGAGCGGCCCATCCCTTCGCGTTCAGAATGCGTTGCCAACGCACCGTGTCTTCCTTGCTGGGACCATGGCCCAACTTCATTTTGGCGTGAATGTCGGCGGGCAGATTCTGTTTGATGAACGCGCGTACCTCGTGCCGGAACGCGATTTCTTCCGCTGTGAAGCGCAGGTCCATGGATGGTGTCCTCCTACTGATCGGTAGCCTACCGCATGGCCCGGCGCGGACGCAATCCGGCCGTGAAGAGTAAAAAATCCTTTGACGCGATATTATATCCTATAGATATTCGGGCTGAGATAAAGGACATAAGCCATGCGATCGATTTCGACCGACTATCTTGAACGCGCCGCGGTGACGGCGAAACCGGACGGGGAAACACCGGTGCGTTTCACCGGGGAGTTGCGGAACGGATATCGTCCGCGGCCCTCGACGATCGAGCGTTCCCGCGAAATTCGTGAGGCGGCGGCGCGCTTCATCGCCGCGAACGGGTTGTGGCGGTTCAGCATGCTGTCGCTGGCGCGGCATTTGGGCTGTTTGCTGCCGACCTTGTGCTATTATTACAAAAAACGCGAGGAATTGATCGCCGACATCGTGCTGCGCCATGTCGAGACGTTGCGCATGCGCACGGGTCTGGCGATGGATGAAACGGAGGATAGAAGTCCTGGCGCGGAATTGCACGCCTTCGCGCGTGAGTTTCTGCTGGTGGCGTTGGCCGAACGGGAGTTTCACGGCCTGATGGTGGCGTACCCCAGCATGGCCGGTCCGGCGGAGGCGCGGGATTATCTGCTGCGCTGGGAATCGTTGCGGGATATCGTGGAATATCGTTTGACCGCGCATGCGCCCTCGTTGGCGGGAAAACCCGAAACCGCGCGGGCGCTGAGCCGTTCGGTGCTGGACGCGTTGAGCGGAGCGGCGGCGTGGCTGGAGCCGTATGGGGTCGTCAAACCGGTTTCCTATGCAACGATGGTCGCCGATTCGGCGCTCGCCAACGCGATGAACGCCTGAATACCGCTTCGCTAGGTGTTGGTTAGTCTGTGTGGACAATTGGGATTTTCCCGGAACAGACCGTTATGATTTCAAATCATAACGCCGCGGCGTCCATCGACGCGCCGATGCGCAGCAGCGTCTCCAACTCCGCCTCGTGCTCATAGGTGGGCATCAGGCGGCGCAATAGCGCGTCACGCGCGACCGCCGGGTGAAAGTAGATCTCGGACATCCCGTCCGGCAGCACCGGCAGCAGGCGCTGGATGCGATCCAGGGTCATATGGCCGCTCCAGGCGAGGCCGAAACAATGGTCGTTCGTGATCATGCCCGCGGCATGGGCCTGATGGCGCAGCAGCCGCGTCCAGGCGTGCAACGCGCGCGCGCCGATGGTTGGATGGATGCCGAGGCGGGACAGGATCGACGGGGGTTCGGCGGGCACGCGGATCGTGGTCAGACCGAATGCGCGGCCGATCCCGATCATCATGGCGCCGACGGTCGGGTGCAGATGCATGTGCTTATGGGCGTTGGCGTGATCGAGCGTGAGACCCGTCGCGGCGAATGCCTGGAACTGCGCCCGGATTTCCAGCGCCAGTTGGCGCCGGATCTCCGGGCGGAAAAAATAATTGATCCCGAGACGCGCTTGATCCGAGGGAAACTGACCGGCGGCGTCGACCAGACCGGGGATCGCGGACGGCGGTAAGACCGCTTGCCCCTCGATCACCACCAGATGCAGCCCGACCCGCAATCCCGGCATCGCGCGCGCGCGCCTGACCGCGTCCAGGGCCGCCGCGCCCGCCACCATCAGGCTCGCCTGTGTCAACACGCCGTCGCGGTGGGCCCGTTCCACCGCCTCGTTCACCGCTTCGGACAGGCCGAAATCGTCGGCGGAGAACACGACGCGTTTCATTCCATGATGGGCGGCATGTCGGGGTAGACGCCGGAGGAAAAGCGGAACCCCTCCTGCTGATGCGCGATGGCCGGCCGTGTCTCGACATGAACCGGCGTGACGTAAGACGGGCAATACCAGGCGGTCACGGCGCGGGCCGGACGCGGGGCCGCCGGCGGGGTGATCGCGTGGACCAGGTTCACATGACGGATGGTGCGCGCCCCCTCCACCGGCGCCAGACGGCGCGCATCGTAACCCGCCAATAATTCTTCCATGCGCTGGCGGCGCTGACGGGCGGCTTCCTCTCGCCCCGATCGCCGCGCCCATGGTGGCGCGGGACCGATATCGGTCAGCGTCAGGCGCCCGTCCGGAAACGGCAGATCCGGCAGATGATGGCTTCCCGGCCAGATCCAGACCGCCGCGTCGTCCGCGCCGAGACCGATCGGGTCGAGCCAGAGCGTCAGCGCGGCGCATTGCAGCGGCAGCGAGTGCGCGTGCCAGGCGAGGTCGCGATCCGGCGTCGCGCGATTGCGCAACCAGGCGACGCTGGCGGTGAGGCGCGGGGGGGCGTCGAAGATCAGCGACAGCGCGGCGGTCACCGCGGGGGCGAGCAGCATGGCGCGCAATGCGCTGGAAAACATGTGCGGATCGAGCGCCAGAGCCGGTTCGGCGGTAAGCTCGGGCCGCCAGGGTTCGGCGGGCTCGCCTGGTCCGGCGGCGGCGAACAGCATGCCGGGAAATTGTCCCGTGAAGGCCTGATCGACGAGTAATTCCAGGCGCTCGCGGTCCGCCGGGTCGGCGATCGGGTCAAGATCGGCGATGCCGTCATGCGCCATGGCCGTCAGGAACGCGATGTCGCGCGCGCGGATCCGGCCGAGGTCGCGGCGCGCGCGGATCAGATCGGCGGCGTTCGCCTGATCGGTCCAGAACCCGCCATGGGCCGATGACAGCGCGGCGCCGTTGGCCGGCCGGGCAGCCCGCGCGTTGGGCAAATACCCGCGAGCGCGGCCCCATGTGACGAAATGGCGCGCGGCGTCGTCGGGCTCCGGCGCGTGGCCGAGATCGTTGGCGATATCAGAGTAAGCGGCGAGGTAGAAGGCGGGATCGACGTCGTTGGGGCGGCGGCCCTCGTCAAGCCCATGCTCGACGAAATGGCGCCAGGCGCTGGCGATCTCGCCGCGCATCATCGCCTCGGCGATCCCGGGATACAGGCGCAGATACCCCGCCTCATCGAACAGATCGATGTCGTCAGGCGGCGCGGTCACCTCATGTCATCCCCTGCGATGGTGGCGCGGACGTACCACGCGCGCCGTGCGGTGAGCAATCGGGATGTATGCCCGGTGGACAGGCGTGGGTGGACAGGCGTGGGTGGACTGGCGTGGGTGGACTGGCATGGGTGGACTGGCATGGGTGGACTGGCGGGGGTGGACGGGGACAGACTGCGCGCGCAATCGTGTTGGGGGATGAGACATGGCGGAGCGTTTCGCGGGACGGGTGGCGGTGGTGACGGGCGGGGCGTCCGGGATTGGCGCGGGGATCGCGGCGCGGCTGGCGGCCGAGGGGGCGCGGCTCAGCCTGTGGGACATGGACGCGGCGGCGCTGGCGGGCTCGGTCGCGGCGCACACGGTCACGCTGGATGTCGCCGATCCCGCCGCCGTCGAGCGCGCGGCGGAGGCGACCGCGGCGGCATTGGGTGCGATCGATATTCTGGTGACCTCGGCGGGCATTACCGGTCCCAACATGCCGGTCTGGGAGTATCCGGTCGCCGCGTGGGACAAAGTGATCGATGTCAATCTGAAAGGTGTTTTTTATTGCAATCGCGCGGTGATGCCGATGATGCGGCGGCAAAACCGGGGACATATCGTCAACATCGCCTCGATCGCGGGGAAAGAGGGCAATCCGAATGCGTCCGCTTACTCCGCGTCCAAGGCGGGCGTCATCGCTTTGACCAAATCCCTGGGCAAGGAACTGGCGGACACGCCGATCCGGGTGAATTGCGTCACGCCCGCGGCGGTGAAAACGCCGATATTCGCGCAGATGACGCAAACGCAGATCGACTGGATGCTGTCGAAAATTCCAATCGGGCGGTTTGGTGAGATTGATGAGGTGGCCTCGTTGATCCTGTGGCTGGCGAGCGACGAGTGTTCGTTTTCGACCGGCGGTGTGTTCGATATTTCCGGTGGCCGCGCGACGTATTGAGGGGAATGGGTCATGGATTCCGCGACGATTGGTTTCATGCCGGCGACCGAATGGGCCGCGAACATCCGCGCCAAGAGGTTTTCTCCGGTCGAGGCGATGCGCGCCTTGCTCGATCGCATCACCGCGCATGAACCGCGGGTGAATGCCTTCGCCTATCTGGCGGCGGACCAGGCGATGGACGCGGCGCGCGCGGCCGAGCAGGCCGTCATGGGCGGCGTTCGTCTGGGACGGCTGCATGGCGTGCCGGTGACGATCAAGGACCTCGCCTGGACCAAAGATATGCCGACCCAGAGCGGCAGTATCAGTTCCAGGGGCGCGCAACCCGCTGAGGACACGCCGATCATCGACCGGCTGCGGGCTGAGGGCGCGATCATATTGGGCAAGACCACGACATCCGAATTCGGCTGGAAGGGCGTGTCGGAGAGCCCGCTGACGGGGATCACGCATAATCCGTGGAAGCATGGGATGAACGCGGGCGCGTCCTCGGCGGGCGCGGGGGCGGCGTCGGCGGCGGGGTTCGGGCCGTTGCATCAGGGTAGTGACGGTGCCGGATCGATCCGGATGCCGGCGCATTTCTGCGGCGTGTTCGGCATCAAGCCATCCTTCGGGCGCGTGCCGTACTACCCCGTCGGCACCGGCGATCTGACCTCGCATATGGGGCCGATGACGCGCACGGTCGAGGATTCCGCCGTCATGCTGGAGATCATGGGCGGGCCGCATCATCTCGATTATACAACGTTGGAGGCGTGGCCGGCCGCGTATCAGGCGCGACTGCGGGAGGGGATCAAGGGCAAGCGCATCGCCTGGTCGCCCGATCTGGGCGTGGCGCGCGTGGACCCGGAGGTGGCGGCCCTGGTGAAGGCGGCGGCGCTGCGGTTCAGCGAACTTGGCGCCCATGTCGAGGAAGTCACCATTCCCTGGGCGCAACCCGGCCCCGAGCTGATCCGCTTCTTCTGGTCGGCGCATATGACGACCCGTAAACCCCTGCTGGCGCGGTGGGAGAACCAGATGGATCCCGGTCTGGTGGCTTGCATCCGCGACGCGGAGAACATTACTGTCGACGCGTATCAGGCGGCGCGCGATCGCAAAATGCGCTATATCGCCGATATCAACACGTGGTTTGAGGACTGGGATTTTCTGTTGACGCCATCGGCCTCGGTCGCCGCGTTTCCGGCGGATCGTCTGATGCCCGCGCACTGGCCGTCGCACCCGTGGGATTGGGTGTCATGGGCGGAGTTTTCTTATCCGTTCAACATGTCGTGGAATCCGGCGTCGAGCGTGCCCTGCGGTTTCACGGCGGACGGATTGCCGGTTGGGTTGCAGATCGTGGGCAAAAGGTTCGACGATCTGGGGGTTTTGCAGGCCTCGGCGGCGTTCGAGGGCATTCAGCCATGGGCTGACAGGCGGCCGGTTTTGTAGCCGTTATACCAATGCGCGGCAATGATGACTCTCCCATCATTGCCGCGCGTTGGTATGACGCGCCGGGTTGTTGGGCGGCGGTGCGCGAAACTAAAAAATAATACCAGCGCCGATTGAGCCATCAAAGATGAGTCAATCATAAAGCGCGTTGGTATTAGAGCATCATTCGGTCAGGTGGATACACCTGGTCGAATAAAGATGCTCGCCCAAAAAAATAGTTATACCTGGGTTTCGGAGAAATCCGGGTATACGCGCCCAGGGTTGGTGTGGCGGCGGGCGCACAACCAAAAGGATACCCGGATTTCGGAGAGATCCGGGTATAGAGTGGTGTCCGTGAGCCAACGCGATCGGAAACCGCTCTGGCCCCCCGATCTGACCGACCGGGGGGTGTTGGTTTCATCGGATATTATACAGCGCCGCCACGTTGTCGTGGACGATTTTACGGCGCGCGGTTTCGCTGAGGCCGGCGAGATTTTCGGCCAGCACTTTGTGCGAATCGGGCCATAAACAATCGGGGTGCGGGTAATCTGAGCCCCACATGATCCGATCCTCGCCGATCAGCGGAACGATCGGTTCCAGGAACTTATCCTGCTGATACGTCACGTACCCCTGCCGCCGAAAATAGTCACTGGGCTTCATCTTAAAGCCGAGCGAACGGGCGCGATCGTGATATTCGGTGTCGAGGCGGTCGAAGACGTAAGGCAGCCATGTGACGCCGGATTCCCCCAACACGAAATTAAAGTCGGGGAAGCGTTCGCAAGCTCCGGACGCGAGCATGGAGACCAGCACTTCCATGGTATCCAACTGGAACAACGCGGAACGCACGAGGCGCCATTCCGTGAAATACTCTTTTTCCATCTGGGGATTATCGGGCGCGCGCACCGCCTTGAAGCCGGTGGAATGGAACGAGACCGGGAATTTGCACTCGGCGCTGGCTTGCCACAGCGCGTCCCAATCGTGATGCCAGAGGGGCAATCCCATGCCCTTGAACGCGAGGTCGCCGCCGCGTAGGCCCAGTTTGGCGCAGCGCCGGACCTCGGCGGCGGCGATTTTGGGGTCGGTGTTCGGGATCAACGCGAGCGGAAAAACCCTGTTGGGATCAGATTTTTTCGCGAAGTCAGCAGCCCAGTTGTTGTAGACGGTGTCGGAAAAGTCGCGAATTTCGTGGTTGGAGATGATTTCGTTGATGCGCAGGCAGCCGTAAATCACCTCGGCGTGCACGCCATCTTTATCCAGATCCTGAACGCGCAAATCCGGTGTGGTGGGACGTGGGATCGCACCGCGGCGGTAGTCCCATTTGAAGCCGTGCTCGGCCATTTCATCGACGTGCGTGAACGATCCTTTTTCGTATTTCGCGAAGCCGGGACCCACACCGTTCCACATGCCCTGGTCGTTGCCGTCGACGATCCAGTGCAGACCGTCTTCGCGTTCCTCGGTGTGTGGCACGAGGGTTTTCCATTTCGCGGGGGCGGCGTCCGACCACAGATCGGGCGGGCAATAGGTCATGTCGATGTGATTGTCGGCGGAGATCAGTCGTTGTGCCATGGGACGCTCCTGTGACCGGGTGCTTGATTAACAATGACGCTAGCCCCGCGGTGCGGTGGCGGCAAGCCTGGCGTTATCATGGCCCTGGGCTTATCCTGCCGCGTGGAACCACATCACCGGAGGATACACCATGACGTTTTCGCTATACGACGCGTCCGTGCCGATTTGCGCGCAGCAATTGGGCGCGTTGGCG
>JAYVXQ010000390.1:0-3904 GCA_043785025.1 Acetobacteraceae bacterium | reverse complement strand
GGTCGTCAATGGTCGCGCGAGCGCCCATGCGCGGCGGGTGACAGTCAGTCGTTGCGGATGAGGCGCCATGTCTGTGCGAACCTTTGGGGCGATTTTCGATGTGTCGCCATCTTATACCGGTCATCCGCGGCGCCAGCCAGCAAGCCCGGGCAGCCCGTTTGAGCCGGGTCGGCGCAGCGGGACGCGGCGTGGGAAGTGATGCGCGATCTGTGCCGCCGTCATGGGGTCAAGGCGCCTTCGGGCAGCGTCATTCATTTCTCGGCCGATCTGGGCCCGTTCCGGGTGAAATGGGAACGCCACACGGACTTTGTTCGGTACATGTTCGTGGTGCCCGGCGAGACGGCGGATCCGTTCCCCGCGCCTTCGCCCGCCCCCGCGCCTTCGCAGGCGCTGCTGGAATCGATGGATTGCCGCGCCAGCCGGATCGGGTCTTGGGCCCGCCGCGGTCACGCGAATGTTGCTGCCGGGATTGTGTTTGATGCTGGCGTTACGGGCGGCGGTGGTTGGTAAAATGTGGCCATTTTTGCCGATGGCGCTGAGCGCCGCGCTGATCGCGCATGTGGTGGATGTTTGGCGGCGGTGGGTGAAGTGATAAATGGCTGCAAGGGCTTCCATCATGATGGGCGCCATTTATTACGAAATCCCTATTAAAAACGGCGTGCTGGCGACCTGAAGGGCATATCGCGGTGACTGGAATCGTCTAATATCAACAGTCACTTCCAGTGATCGTTGGTGTAGAGCTTGATTTCGCGCGCGGCCGCCGGCCAACCCGGCGCGCAACACCCGCTGACGTAACAGCATTTTGAATTGCTGGTCAGATGACTTTCGTCAGCCGCGGATCGTAAAGCCATCTGCGGATCTTGACGGCCTTGATGCGTTTGCTGTCTGGGTGCGACGGATTGATCAGCACGTTGTATTCGTCTGGCACGATGACAGAGGGGACCCTCAGCAGCGCGCAAGCCGCTGACCGTATCCAGGCCGAACCGACCTGAATGATAACGCGGCCAGATGGATCGGCATCCCATCCGACCGGGAGACTTCCGGGCGTCTCCGTCCGCGCATCAGCCCAGATGGAATCGGGGATCGTGATGGACACGAGATAGCGGTTTAAAGGCAGGCCGCCCGCATTCAGGTGAACCATCGTCTCCAAACAGGCCAGCGCCTGCGTTTCCGATGTATTAACGAGAGCGTCGCCAGCCGCGTTCCAGCGTCCGCCCGTCGCCTTCGCACCGGCGCCTGATAGATCGTCGGCTTCGTAACTCTTCGTATCAGTCGCGATCCGCCAGACGATGAAACTCAAGCGTATGCGCCGCTTTGAATCTTAGCCAGCGCGGCGGAAACCAATCCCTGCCCCTCCATGGTGTCCAGGAAATCGGCTGGCCGAGCACCCGCGAAAGCCGGCAACGGTTCAGTCAACCATCGCGCCATCCAGGCCCCGGCATCGAAATTCGTAGGGTCGCCGGACTCCATGATCATCGCCTCCAATTGACCCACGAGTCTCGCGAAGCCGACGATGCGCTCGCTCTCCTCGGGTGACAGCGTTTCGCCGTTCCTGGCTTTTTTGTTGACCGTGGCGGTCGACAGGTTCAGCGCCTTGAAGCCGGCGCCCTGTCCGATCGGCAGTTCCGCGAACAGGCGTTTGACGTCGGTGGCCAGGATGCCGTGTTTGATCATGGCGATCCGTTCCATCGGGCTGGCGCGATAGACGGGGAGGTAGGCAAGGGCAGCAGCTTTTCCTTTACCCAACGTGCCATTGAATGGCCAAGGCTTCGTCACCGCCGGGATAATGTCGTTGGCGGCGGTCCGTTTGCCTGCCTTCAACTTCCCCGTGAACGTGCCCAAGCCTTTGATCCCCGGATCGCGCGCGGTCTTAACCTTCGCCGTTGCGATGCATTTCACCCGCGGTTTGGCCGTCGCGAGGTCGCGCGCATCAATAGGTGTCCCGGAGACTGACGATTTCGCATAAGCCATACAAATTGCTCCTTTGAGCATTTCATATGCCTGATTGAGCAATAACTCAACCGGCGTCGGCGGCACCGGTGCCAGAATGACGCCAAACGGCTTCACGCTGCTAACATTTGGCCGTGATGAGAGCATCATCCGATCAGGTGGCTACACATGAGCGGATAAAGATGCTCGCCAAAACAAAGTTGTAGAGAGGGTTCCGTGAGCCAACGCGATCGGAAACCGCTCTGGCGGCGTGGCGGGTTCGTCAATGGGACCTACTGGCGGAAAGAGCCAGTCCGCTGTCAGAAAAAGAGCCGCCACAGCGGAAGTGACGCGGCAATCTCGTGGTCCTCGACATAATCCTTGACGATCAGTAACGTAAGCACCATCGCGTTAGCCCTGACCACCTGGGCTCGCATACGATGAACAAATGAAATATTTTCCTACGAATACTCAGCTGAACCCTCGCCATCGGGCGTTGTCAAAGTCAATACGCTCACGACAATGTGTAGCCCGTCATGAATTATTTTGAGGTGGGAGCCGGGGGAAACCGTCGCTCGATGAGCGTGCGCGCACAACTGTGTTTTTAAGGTTGATCGCCGATCTCCCGCTTCAATGGCCGGACCTGAAGCCAAGGCGTAACGCGGAACAGGGGATCCCGGGTGCTCAGGAAATTCATCGAACGACGACCCGGTTGGGCGTGCAACAGACGTCCATCGACAAGGCAAAGTCGTCTGACTGGCGTCGCTCAAAACCTACCGCTCATCGTTTCATCTGCCCCCGGACATGGCACGCACAGACAATCGCCACCCGCGACCCCCTCCTCCCCGATCCCCTCCAAATCACCCAAAAATATCCACCGGCGCGTCCGCCCGTAAACTCGTCCCCAACGTCTGACCCATCCGCTCGGCATCGCAAGCGCGCGCGATCAGCTCCCGCGTCATCAGAAACGACCCATCCGCCCGCGCCACCATCCCCGTTAGCATCAACCGCCCATCCGGCAGCAGTCGTGCATAGCCGCCGATCGGCGTCCGGCAGGATCCATCCAACTCGGCCAACATCGAACGTTCCGCGGTCGAGACGGCACGCGCCTCGGGATCCTCGATCGCCGCCAGCAAATGCAGCAACGCGGAATCCGCGCCCCGGGCGGTGACCCCGACAATACCCTGCGCGGCGGCGGGGATCATGAAATCCGGTTCCAGAACGATCGCGTTCGGCGGATCGAGGTTCAGCCGCCGCAGACCCGCCAGCGCCAGCAGGCTGGCGTCATACTGACCCGCGCTCAGTTTCCCAAGCCGCGTCTGGACATTGCCGCGAATCGCCTCGACCCGCAGGTCCGGCCGCGCATGCAGCAATTGCGCCTGACGCCGGACCGACGAGGTGCCGACCAGCGCGCCCTTCGCCAGCGCGGCGAACGGGTTCATCGGATCGGGCACGTCGCAATTCGGGCCGAGGATCAGCACATCGCGCGCGTCCTCGCGTTTCAGCGTGCAAGCGAGCACGACGCCCGGCGGCAACTCGGTTTCCAGATCTTTCAGGCTGTGCACGGCGAAGTCGATGCGGTGGTCCAGCAGCGCCTCGTGGATTTCCTTGGCGAACAAGCCCTTGCCGCCGATATCGGCGAGGCGGCGGTCCTGAATTGCGTCGCCGGTGGTGGTGATCGCATGCTCCTCGAACACATCCATCTCGCGCGGTACGGGACAGAAACCACTGAGCATTTTCAGGAAAGCCCGTGCCTGCACCAGGGCCAGCGGTGAGGCGCGGGTGCCGACGCGCAATTTTGTATCGCCGGGGCGCGCGATGACCGGATGGGTTCGCGGCAAACCGTCCACCAGCAGACCCTCCACCATGACGTTCATCGCGCGCTCTCCGATCGTATCAGGTGCCAAACGGTTGATTGAGCCGCACGACGGTCAGATTGAGCACCGCGGCGAAAGAAACCCAGGCCAGATAAGGT
>JAYVXQ010000389.1:0-12432 GCA_043785025.1 Acetobacteraceae bacterium | reverse complement strand
TCTGGCTCAGGCTTTCGGTGTACGCGTGGTGCCGCACAACGCGTATTTCGGCGCGGGTTACCTGGCGTCGTTGCATTGCGTGGCGGCGCTGACGCCGGACGCGCCATTCGAAAGATTGTTTCTGGATCTGGAGGCGAGCCCGTATCACGACGCGGTCGTCGCGCGCAATGGTTTGGTTTCTGTACCGCAAGGACCAGGATTGGGGCTGGATCCTGATCTTTCGGTAATGAAACGGTATCAGGTCGCCGAGCCCTCGGTGCATCGCTCGTAGAAAAGATCAGCCCCCCAAACGCAAAGCCCATCTCTTGACCCTCAACCCCCGCGAGCGTTGAGTTTCCCCAACTCAGAGGAAGCCCCCAAATGCCAGACGGCCAGTCCCCCCGCGACATCAGCGAAATGCCCGCCCAACGCGCCACCGCCCCCGCGTCCCCAGCCGAGGCGCGCGGCCGCTTCTTCAACACGGGCAACGCCTTCAACATTGTCAATCCACCAGTGCCCGACCACGCTTTCACCGCCGAGCCGCTGATCGCGCTCGACGACGCCTCCCCCACCGGCCTCACCCCATGCGACATCTCCGCCGAGCTGGGTTGCGACTTTCCCGCCACGTCCCCGCTGGTGCTGGCCCGCTATGCCCGCATCCGCGCCGGCGAGTCGCTGACCACCGATTTCGTCACCAGCGGCACCATCGCTTATGTCATCACCGGCACGGGCCGCACCGCTTGCGGAACGGAAGACATTCAATGGGGCGCGGGTGACGTGTTCGTCCTACCCGGCGGCGTGACCGCGACGCACAGCGCGACGGATACCGCGGTCTTGTGGCTCGTCACCAACGAACCGCAACTCGCGTTCGAAAATCTGAGGGCGCCTTCCCCCGGAGCGTCGCCGACTGATCTCGTGCATTACCGCGCGGCGGAAATCGACCAGCAGATCGACCTTTTATACAATGTGGGGCGCGATACGACGATCGCCGGATCCGCGTTGATATTCTCCGCCGAACGCCAGGAAGCCACCCGCAACATCCTGCCGACGTTGACGGCGGCGATGAACTCGCTCCCCGCCGGTCTTGTTCAACCGCCGCACCGGCATAATTCCGTGGCCGTATCGTTGGTCATCCAGGGCGCCAACTGCTTCTCCATCATCGACGGCCGCCGTAAAAACTGGTCTCCCTGGGCCACCACCATCACCCCGCCGGTATCGGTCCACTCCCATCATAATGACGGAAACGAACAGGCACGATTCCTCATTATCCAGGACGGCGGCATTTTCTACCACGCCCGCGCCATGGGATTCTCGTTCGCGGAGCAACCGAAATGACCATCACCATCACCCCGCTGCATCCCGCGATCGGCGCCGAAATCCGCGGCGTCGATTTGCGGTCCGAAATCGATCCTGAAACGTTCCAAACCATCCACGACGCCTGGATGGACAATTTGGTCGTGGTGTTTCCCAACCAACCCATCACCGATGAGGAACACGTCGCCTTCACCCGCTATTTCGGCGAGCCCGAGATCTTCCATCAATCCATCATCCGCTCCCGCGCCATGCGCGAAATATTCCGGGTATCAAACGTCGACGATGACGGCGTGCTGATGCCGCCCTCGCATCCCACGGTGCAACAGGTGTCGCTGGCGCAGTTGTGGCATACCGACAGCAGCTATCGCACCATGCCCTGCGTCGGGTCGTTGCTGCACGGGGTGGAAATCAGCCGCACCGGCGGTGAAACCCAGTTCATCAACATGTACATGGTCTACGACGATCTGCCGGACAGTCTCCGCCGCCAGGTGGAAAACCGCCGTGCCCGTCACGACTTTTCCAACCTGCACCGGTTGCGCGATCTGAAACCGCAGACCGAGGAGGAAAAAGCCGCCATGCCGCCGGCGTGGCAGCCCATGGTGCGCATCCACCCGGTCACCGAGCGCAAGTCGCTGTATATCAGCCCGATCTATAACGACGCGATCGAGGGCATGGACGACGCCGCCGCGCGCCAGTTGATCGAGGATCTGACGGATTTCGCCGCCCAACCCCGCTATATCTACAAACATAAATGGGAACCGCACGACGTGCTGATGTGGGATAATCGCTGCACCGTCCACGCCGTCACCCCGCACGATCCCACCGAACGCCGCGTCATGCACCGCACCACGATCATGGGCGATCAGGCGGTCATTCCAGGGGGGCCGTGAATGTCCCCGCCGCTGCTGCTGCTCCACCCCATTCCCAACCCGGAATGGCTCGCCATGCTGTCCGAGGATATTCTGGAACCGGACCTGCCCATCATCGATCCGCACCATCATCTGTGGGATCACCCGGGCAACACCTATTTCCTCGATGAATTGCTCGCCGATCTCGACAGCGGCCATAACATGACCGCCACCGTCTTCCTGCAATGTTTCTGGGCTTATCGCGACGATGGCCCCGAGGAGATGAAACCGGTCGGCGAGACCGAGTTCGTTGCCTCCATCGCCGCCGAGGCGGTGACACGGAAAACCCGCGCCAATGTATGCGCGGGCATCGTCGGCCATGTCGATCTGCGCATCGGCGACCGGGTGAACGAGGTGTTGCAAGCCCATGCCACCGCCGGACAGGGACGCTTCCGCGGCATTCGTCAGGTCACCGCGCGCGCCCCCGGATTATTGTCGGGCATCGCGACGCCGCCGCCGTTCGGCCTGATGCAAGACGCTGCCTTCCGCCTCGGTTTCGCCTGGCTGGAACGCCACGGCCTCAGTTTCGATGCGTGGCTGTATCATACTCAGCTCGATCAGGTGCTGGACCTCGCGCGCGCCTTCCCCGGCGTTCCCATCGTCATCAACCACGCCGGCGGGCCCCTGGGCTCCGGCCGCTACCGCGGGCGGCGCGATGAGATTTTTCCGGCCTGGCGCGCGGGAATGAAGGCGCTCGCCACCTGCCCCAACGTTCATGTTAAATTGGGCGGCCTCGCGATGGTGGTGAACGGCTTCAACTTCCACGAAAACCTGCTGCCACCTTCGTCCGGCGAGCTCGCCGCCGCCTGGCGTCCCTGGATGGAAGCCTGCATCGAGGATTTCGGCGTGCAACGCTGCATGTTCGAAAGCAATTTCCCGGTGGACAAAGGCATGTGCGCCTATCCCGTGCTGTGGAACGCCTTCAAGCGCATCGCCTCCGGTGCCACGGCCTCTGAGAAAGCCGCGTTATTCCACGACACCGCGCAACGCTTTTACAGATTAGGCTAACCCAGGTCACCGCCGCGCCAGCACCGCCGCCAACACCAAAGCCGCCGCCGCCGCGACCGAGGGCACCGCGAACCCGCCCAACCAATCCGACAGCACCCCCGCGACCAGCGGGCCGCAAATCTGCCCCACGCCGAATGCGCCGGTCATCGCCGCCATCGCCGGCCTCGGATCGCCCGCCGCCAGTTCGCGCGCCCGCATCAATCCCATCGCCGTCAGCCCCATGAACGTGCCGCCGACCAACACCGCCGCCGCGCAAATCCCCACCGGAGTCGGCCACACGACGCTCGCCAGCACGCCCACCGCCTCGGCCAGCGCCGCCGCCGCGAAGGCGTTCGCGAGTCCGAACCGCCGTCCCAAGGCACCCCATAACGCGACCGATGGCGCCGCGGCCAATCCGACCGCGATCCAGATCACCGGCTCCAGTGGCCGCACCGGCGGGGTCGCGCGGACGATCGCGACCAGAAACGTCGCGGTGATGACATAACCGAACCCAAACAACCCATAGGCCAGCGTCAGAAGCCGCACGCGCCGATCCCCCGCCTGGCCACGCGGCGTCGGTGGGATCACCGGATCGGGGCCGCTGGCGGGAATGAGCGCGGCCACCGCGAAAAACGCGGCCAGACCGAGCGCGCCGCTGGCCAGCCACATCGACGGCCAGTCATGGCCCATCGCGCGCAAACCCGCGACGACCGCGGCGGACAACGCGATGCCGACTCCCACCCCGGCGAAATGCAAGGCCGCGAGGCCCGTGCGCCCGCTGCTCGCCAACCGCTCCAAGACCAGCGCCGAGGCCAGGATCAACACCAGCGCGCTCGCCGCCCCGCCGATGAAGCGCAGGATCAGGAAAGCCGGAACCGCGTCGGTCGATCCCATGGCGGCGGTGGTCGCGGCGCTCAGCAGCAACGCGCCCAAAAGCCAGTGCCGCCGCGATCCCGGCGGCATGGCCCATGTGGCGGCCAGCGCGCCGGCGAGGTACCCGGCGAAGTTGGCGGAGGCGATCAGACCCGCGACGGATTGGCTCAAATGCGCGCCCGCCGCCATCTGCGGCAAGATCGGTGTGTAAACGAAACGCCCGATGCCGATGCCGGCGGCCATGGCGATCAGGCCGCCCATGGCGATTCGCGGCGGGGAAACCTGTGTGCGGTCCAGCATACCGCCAGGGATTACCGCCTATGGTCATCGCGCCGCAAACCCGATATTCCCGACGCCTGTCGAAACAGGAGACGAAGACCATGAACGGCGCCGAAAGCCTGGTGCATTCGCTGTTGAAAAGCGGCGTCGATACATGTTTTTCCAACCCCGGTACATCGGAGATGCATTTCGTCGCCGCATTGGATCGGGTGCCCGGAATGCGCTGCGTATTGGGGTTGTTCGAGGGTGTGGTGACCGGCGCCGCCGATGGTTACGCGCGCGTGACCGGCAAGCCCGCCGCCACCCTGTTGCATTGCGGACCCGGCCTCGCGAACGGGCTGGCGAATTTGCACAACGCGCGCCGCGCCAGCACGCCGATCGTCAATATCGTCGGGGATCACGCGACGTATCACCGCCCGCTCGACGCGCCGCTGACGGCGGACACCGAGGGATGGGCGCGCGGCGTGTCCGGCTGGGTGCGCACGGCGGTGGATGTGAAAACGGTGGGTTCGGACGCGGCCGCGGCGGTGCAGGCGGCGAACATCGCGCCGGGCCAGATCGCGACGCTGATCCTGCCCTCGGACACGTCATGGAATGAAGGCGGCATTCCCGCCGAGGCGCTGCCGCGGGTGCCCGTACCCCTCGCCTCCCCCAACCAGATCGAGGAAGCCGCCGGCATCATCCGGCGCGGCGGCGACGGGATCGTGCTGCTGTTGGGTGGGGAGGCGCTGAGTGAAACCGGTCTCGCGCTGGCGCACCAGATCGCGGCGGCGACCGGCGTGCGGCTGGTGGCACAAGGATCGAACGCGAAGATGGCGCGGGGCCAGGGACGCCCGAGCCTGGATCGCGTGCCCTATGTCGTCGATGTCGCGGTCAAGGCCATGGCGGATACGAAACATCTGATCTTGTGCGGCGCGCGCAAGCCGGTGACGTTCTTCGCCTATCCGAACAAGCCGCAAACCTCGATCCCCGACAACGCCGAGATCCACGTGCTGGCGCGCGTCGAGCAGGATTTGATCGAGGCGCTGACCCGCCTCGCCGACATGCTGCATTGCCCGAAAGTGGCGCCGCCGAATAATGGTCCGAAACACGAATTGGGCCGGGGGGCGCTGACGCCGGAATCGGTCGCTTCCACCCTGGGCGCGTTGATGCCGGAGGGTGCCATCATCGCCGATGAATCCGTGACCTATGGCCGCGGCTTCTTCGCCAACACCAAGGCGGCGCCGCATCATGATTGGCTGAACGTCACGGGGGGCGCGATCGGCGGCGGGATGCCGATGGCGACGGGGGCCGCGATCGGCGCGCCAGGCCGGCGGGTGATCAACATGCAGGCGGATGGCTCGGCGATGTACACCGTGCAATCCCTGTGGACTCAGGCGCGCGAGAAACTGGACGTCACCACGGTCATCCTGTCGAACCGCAAATATCAGATCCTGTTGGGCGAGCTGGCGAATGTCGGCGCCAATCCTGGCCGCGTGGCGCTCGATATGCTCGACATCGGCAATCCCGATCTGAACTGGCCGCAACTGGCGAACGGCATGGGCGTGGAAGCGGCGCGCACCGACACGGCGGACGGGTTCGCCGATCTGCTGGCCAGCGGGTTGAAGCGGAAAGGACCCTTTTTGATCGAGCTGCTGATCTGAAGCGAACCGGCGCGCGGAACGCAATCAGGTCTGGCGTTCCGCGCGCCGCTGGTCTGATATAGGCGACGATCCGGCCAACCGGTTCGACCGATCAGGGGATGCGCCATGCAGTACGACGTCAGCTTCGGGAAATTGGGCAAAGTGAATCGCGCGCCTCCGGGGACATCGTTCCGGTTGGCGCTACTGGGCGATTTCACCGGACGGGCCAACGCGGGCAAGCTGGAAATCGGCGCGGGTCTGGCCAGCCGCAAGCCGCACAAGGTCGATGTCGACGACCTCGATGCGTTGATGGAACGTCTGGGCCTCACGATTTCCGTTCCGGTCGATGACGAGGGCGGGGTCATCTCCATCCCGATCCGATCGATGGACGATTTTCATCCCGATCAATTGGTCGAAAATCTGCCTTTCTTGCAGGAATTGGTGCAGCTTCGGAAAAACCTGCAAAGCAAAACCGGCTTCGATCGGGCGGCGAAACAGGTGCTGTCATGGTCGGGGGAAACGGCGCTGCCGGAGCCGATCCGGGAGGCACGCGGATCGCGCATCGCGACCGATCGGAAATTGTCGGATTTCGCCCGTCTGACCGGCCGCGCCGCGGCGGCGGAGGCCGAGCCCGATGATCTGATCCGCCGTCTGGTCGGCCCATTCATCGTCTCCGCGCGGGACTCGCGCCAGGACGCGCTGATCGGACAGGTGGACCTGGCGCTATCGGCGGCGATGCGGCGCGTACTGCATCATCCGGATTTCCAGGCGGCCGAGGCGCTGTGGCGCGGCCTGGACATGATGGTGCGGCGCATCGAGACCGGTGCCCGGATGCAGATCGTGCTGTACGACATTTCCGCCGAGGAACTGGCGGCCGACCTCGCGGCGTCGGATCAGCTTGATCAATCCGGGCTGTATGGATTGCTGGTGGAGGCGCCGAAGCTGGACGCCAACCAGGGGCCGCTGAGCCTGCTGTGCGGATTGTATGAGTTTGAGGTGACGCCGCCGCATGCCGATCTGTTGGGGCGGATGGCGCAGATCGCCGCCGCGGCGGGCGCGCCGTTCGTCGCCGCCGTGGGGCCGGATTTCGTCAAAACACCCATGCATGACTGGCACCCGCTGATCAAACAGGCCTGGGAAGCGCTGCGGGCGCTGCCGGCCAGCGCCTATCTCGGTCTGGTCACACCGCGCTTCCTGCTGCGCATGCCCTATGGGAAGAAAACCGATCCGATCGATGCCTTCGCGTTTGAGGAGTTCACGCGCCAAAGCGGATTGTCCGGGATGCTGTGGGGCAACGCCTCGCTGCTGGTCGCGAATCTGCTGGCGGAAACCTGGAAGCGCGATGCCAAGGCGATGAAAATCGGCTCGGTCGCCACCGTCGGCGACATGCCGGTTTATGTGTTCCACGACACCGACGGCGAGCAGATCGCTTTGCCCTGCACCGAGCGGCTGTTCACCGAGAGCCTGTCGGCGCGGGTGATCAGTGTCGGGATCAACCCCGTTCTCAGTCTGCGTGGACGGCCCGAGGTGCGAGTCGGCGGGTTCGCGGCGTTGGGTGGCAAGACACTGGCGGGACGATGGGCGCCGGTGGAAATCGCCCCCGCCGCCGCGCTTGCGCCCATACAAGCCGCGACATTGGCGCCGCCCGCGCCCGCGGTCGTGGAGGAGGAGGCTCCAGACCAGGAAGCCGTGGCTGACGCGGCGGTGGCTGAGGACGCCGCGCCGGAACAGGATCTGGACAGCTTGCTCGCCAGTCTGGGGAGTGCCCCCGAGGAACCCACAATCCAGGAACCCACAATCCAGGAATCCACAATCCAGGAACCCACGGCTGAGGAACCCGCGGCTGAGGAATTGGCCTCGCCTGAGGACGATCTCGATGCCTTGCTCGCGAGCCTGAACGCGCCGCCGCCACCCGCGGCGGAAGATGAAACGGAGGCGGATCTGGACGCGCTTCTGGCCTCGCTCAAATAAGGCGCGTGTCCCGGCTCAGAGGGTCCGGGATTCGATGACGATCCGGTCCGGTTTCAATCCGCCCACCTGACCGTCGCCGCCGATTTCCCGCGCGATGCGGGTTTGCGCCACGCCCATGCCCGTCAACACCGCCTCGATCAGGCCGAAACGAAGCTGGGTCAGATCGGCCATGATTTTCGCCTCCTCCGCGTCAGCATGCGCGAGCAGAACGAGTGTCCTTTGAAGATCCCCGGCGGCGAGCGCGGCGGCCGCGCGTAAGACGGAGTGGGCGGAATCATCCAGCAGAACGGACCACGGCGTGAAGACAATGACGGTTTCACCGGAGGCGCCTTTGATACGATCGACGATCAGCGGATTGATCAGCCAGGGGCGGCCCTCCGCACCGGGCGCGCGGTCATGCGACGTCCAGAGGTCGATGACATCGGATTCCGACTCGCATGCGATAAACCGTATGCTAATATCGGGCGATAAGGTGTTGATCAGAAGGTTGTCGATGTATCGTTCACCTCCCACGAGCCAGGTTTTTCCCTGGAATTCGGCCAGAATGATCTCTGTCATGATTGCCTCTCTGACGGGTGACCGGACACGGAGCCCACGACTGATGGGTGGGAGTTGGGTGCCATGCGCCTGATCCTGACGTTGAGCAGCGGCGGGGCGTCATTGTCCAGCCAGGACAAAACGCGGACGCTGGCACCGGCGGGATCGCGGGGAACCTTATCCATCGGCCGCGGATCTGACAACGATTGGGTGCTGCCGGATTCCTCGCGCGGCATGTCGCGGCATCATTGCGATATCGTGTGCGAGGACGGGCGCTTCATGCTGGTCGATCTCAGCCAGACCGGCGTTTCGGTGAATGGATCGGGACCGACGACGCGCGATAGCCGCACGCCGGTGAATGATGGCGACGAGTTTCAGATCGCTGAATATGTGATCTGCGCCGCGTTGGTGGAAGACGATCCGATGTTCGCCCGCGACACGTCCGATCCGCGGCCCACGGCAAGCGGGCTGGACCCGTTCGCGGGGGGCGGTCCAGGCGGGGCGCGGCCAGATCCGTTCGGTTCGGATCCGCTGGAGGATATCGCGCGGTCGCGTCCATTGCCGGCGTTTCCCGATATGGGATCGCCCGCGACCGCCAGCCGGCGGGGCGCGGATCCCTTCGCGATGGTCAATCAGCCGTTGACGGATGCGCCCGATCCGGTCGCCGATCGTTTCGCCCGCCCGCCCGGTGCCGGCATTCTCGATCCGATCCAGGCGCCGTTCAGCGGCCGGCCCGCGCGGGATTGGAACGGCATCACCCAATCCGATCACGCGCCCGCGATCTCGCAATCGATTCCACTCCCCAGGGTCCGCTCGCCCGGTAAGGTGAATTTCGACGACCTGATTGGCGATGTCGATTTGCCCGGCGCGGCGCCGGTGGCGCGGGCGCCGGTTCCGGAGCGTCCGCTGCCCTTCCCGACGCCCAGTACTGAGCCGGCGCGGTATGATCGGGACGACGTGACCAAGGCGGAGGACGACGATATGTCGCTGCGCCTGCGGGGCCCGCTGTTCGAAAGTCCGCCTGATCTATCTGGGCCGCGGGCGGAGGCCCCGGCGTTGATCGCGCGCGCGGTAGCGGCGGCGGTGGGCGACAAGGTCCCCGTGGCGCCCCCCGTCGTCACGCCCCCCGTCGTCACGCCCCCCGCCGTCACGCCACCCGTCACCACGCCACCCGCCACCCGGGCACCGGATCCGGGACCGTCGACGCATGCCGCCCTCATTGCGTTCCTGCGCGGCGCCGGCCTGCCCGATATGAACGTCGAGGGACGGGATGCGGAAGCGGCGTTGCGCGAGGCCGGTGAGATCTTCCGTGTCATGACCGAGGGGTTCCGCCAGGTCCTGCAATCGCGCGCGACGGTGAAAAGCGACATGGGGATCGAACAGACGATGATCGCGGGGACCGGCAATAACCCGCTGAAATTCTCGGTCACCACCGATGACGCGGTCCGGCTGATGCTGTCGCCGAAAAGTCCCGGCTATATGGCGCCGGTGAGCGCCGCGAAGGAAGCGTCCGAGGATATCGCATCGCACCAATTGGCGGTGATCACCGGCATGCAGGCGGCGCTGGTCGCGTTGCTGCAACGGTTCGATCCGGACGAGTTGGAAAAGCGGCTGACCACGGGGATGTTGGGCGCGATGCTGCCAGCGGCGCGCAAGGCGCGGTACTGGGAAGCCTTCCGGCAGATGTTCGGGGAGTTATCGCGCGAGGCGGAGGACGAATTGCAGGCGGTGTTCCGCCGGCCGTTCGTCAAAGCCTATGCGAAACAGACGCGCAAAAGTTAAGGTTTTCGCCGCGACGCGCGCCTGACGCGAACCGACTTCATTGTCCGGGCGGGATGACATACCGGGATCGGCGCGCGACGCCGGGACCGGGCGCAAACGGCGCGGCTTGTGCCAATCAGGCGTGTGACCGCATCGTGGTTCTTCCCTATGGCGAAATAATGAGGCTATAATCGGAGGCGCGCGTGGAGGATATTTTCAATGGCATTGCGTTCAGACCGCGAAAACGCGCCGGTTTCGCCAAGGCGCGGCTGGCTGATCAGCGCCGGTCTGTGCCTGCTCGGTCTTTCGCTGTCAGGCTGTGGCAAGGATCCTCCGCCACCACCTCCGCCGACCATCGTCAATTTAAAACTATCAGCCACGGGCACGGCCAACGCGATGACCGATGGACGCGGGGCTCCGGTACTGGTGCGTGTCTATCAATTGGGTTCGAAAGCCGCGTTCGAGCGGGAGGATTTTTTTCGAATCTACAAAGAAGACGCCACCGCTCTGGGCCCGGATTTGTTGAAAAAGGATGAGTTTCTGTTGATCCCCGGCACGGCGAAGACGATCAGCCTGTCGCCGGGCCCGACCGTGAAAGCGTTGGGCGTGTTCGCCGCGTATCGCGATTTTCAGGCGGTGAAATGGCGCGTAGACACCGATATTCCGCCGAACCAAACGACGAATCTAACGCTGACGGCGGATCGGCCGGGGATAACACTTTCGCCGTCGGGCGGAAAACCGGCGAGTCCCTGACCGATGGACTGGGACAACAAGGTCGTCTGGCAAGAAGGCCTGTTTCTGCAGCCGCAACATTTGCAGCAGCAGGAACGGTATTTTGAAAATCTGATCCGCGGCAGCACGTCGGGGCTGGCGCCGTTCAGTTACGGGTTGATTCAGCTGGACATCAACACCGACCTGCTGGCGTTAGGGAAGTTCGCGGTGCGCAATGCCGCCGGACTGTTGCCGGACGGCACGCCGTTCAACATCCCCCGCGACGTCGACTGCCCCGAGGCGATTGACCTGCCGGAAACGTTGCGCAACGCGACGATTTTTCTGATGCTGCCGGATCGCCAGCCAGGTGCTGTCGAAACCGCGCCCGCCGATCTGATGGAAACCGCCGCGCGGTTCTACATCGCCGAGCATGAAGCGGTCGACACCAACACCGGATACCAATCCATCGCCAACGTGCCGATCGGCAAATTGCGCATGCGGCTGGCGCATGAACACGAAAACCGTGGCGGCTTCACCGCGATCGGCCTCGCCCGCATTGTCGAGGTTCGGCCGGATCGCGCGGTGGTTATGGATGAAACCTATATTCCGCCGCTGCTGTTCTTCGGCGTGTCGGGCCTCCTGGCGGGTTTCGCCGGACAGTTACAGGGGTTTCTGCATCATCGCGCCGAGGAATTGTCAGGCCGCGTATCCGACGCGGCAACGCGCGGGGCGAACGCGACGCGGGGTGCCGCGGAAATCTCCGATTATCTCGTACTGCAAATCTGCAATCGATATGAACCGGTGATCGCGCATTTCGCCGCCGCCGCCGGACAAATGCACCCCGAGCCGTTTTACCGCTCGCTTCTGAGCCTCGCCGGCGAACTCGCGACCTTCACCGAAACCGGACGCAAGCGCCCGCCGGTGTTTCCGCCCTACCGCCACGATGATCTGAGTGCGACGTTCCGGCCGGTGATCGCGGCGCTGCGGCAATATCTGTCGGCGGTGCTGGAACGGTCGGCGATCCCGATCCCGCTGCAGGAAACCAAGTCCGGCATTCTGGTGGGCGAAATCACCGACAGCAGCCTGGTGACCGACGCGACCTGGGTTTTGGTGGTCTCGGCGCAAATTCCGCCGGAAACCCTGCGGCGGGGATTTCCCAACCAGGTGAAAATCGGGCCCGTCGAGAATATTCGCGATCTGATCACGGTCGCGCTGCCAGGGATCGCGGTCAGCCCCTTGCCGGTGGTGCCGCGGCAACTGCCCTATTACGCCGGCCGCTCGTATTTCGAACTCGACCGCACCGGCGCGTACTGGGCTGCTTTGGCCAAATCGGCGGGAATCGCGATCCACGTGACCGGCCATCCGCCCGGATTTGAAATCGAGTGTTGGGCGATCAGAGGGTAAATCATGAGCGACGATCCCTTCGCCGAACCGTTCGATCCCGACAAGACCGTGATCCGGCCGAGGCCGGCGGGTGTGACTCGGGCGCG
>JAYVXQ010000388.1:0-3919 GCA_043785025.1 Acetobacteraceae bacterium | reverse complement strand
CATTCTGATTCTGGCGGCGATCTTCCTGTTCGGCGCGGTCTTCGCCGCCGTTTACCACGCCGAGGTTATCGCGCGGCGCGTCGGGGAGCCGTTCGGCTCCATTGTCCTCGCCATCGCCGTGACGGTGATCGAGGTCGCGCTGATCATTTCCATGATGGTCGCGGCCAAACACGGCGGCGGCACCCTGGCGCGCGACACCGTCTACGCCGCCATGATGATCGTGCTGAACGGCGTCGTCGGCCTGTGCCTGATGTTCGGCGGCGCCCGCCACCACGAGCAGAGTTTTCAGGAACAGGGGGCCGCGACATCGCTGAGCGTCCTCGGCACGCTTGGCGTCATCGCCCTCATCCTCCCGAACTATACGCTCGCCATTCCCGGTCCGTTCTACACGCCCGTGCAATTGGTGTTCGTCGGCATCGGCTCGCTGTGCCTGTATGGTGTTTTCCTGTTCGTGCAAACGATCCGGCACCGTGATTATTTCATTGGCCCGGAAGCCGATGAAACGCACTCTGGCGGCACACCGGCGGCCAGCGCGGCGGCGCTTAGCCTGGCGATGCTGGCCATTGCTCTGGCCGCCGTCGTGCTGCTGGCGAAAACCTTGTCACCGGCGCTGGAACAGGCCGTCGCCGCCGCCGGACTGCCGCCCGCTTTCGTCGGCGTCGTGATCGCGGCGTTGGTGCTGCTGCCCGAGGGGGCCGCCGCCATCCGCGCCGCGCGCGCCAATCAGGTGCAGACCAGCCTGAACCTCGCGCTTGGCTCGGCGCTGGCCACGATTGGCCTGACCATTCCGGCCGTCGCCGCCGTCTCGCTGTGGCTGGAACAGCGTCTGACCCTCGGCCTCGGCGCCGCGGAGACCACGTTGCTGATCCTGACGCTGTCGATCAGCACCGTGACGCTGGCGACCGGTCGCACGACGATCCTGCAAGGCGCGGTGCATCTGGTGATTTTCGCGGTGTTCCTGCTGCTGTCGGCGTTTCCCTGAGCGGGAGCTCGCTTCGATAGTAGGTTAAACCGCCAATCCGGCGCACCAGCCCGAAGCCCATGCCCATTGGAAATTATAGCCGCCAAGCCAGCCGGTGACATCGACCGCCTCCCCGATCACGAACAGTCTGGGCACCGCGCGCGCTTCCATGGTCTTTGACGACAGGCCGGCGGTGTCGACGCCGCCCGCGGTCACCTCGGCTTTGGCGTAACCCTCGGTCCCCGCCGGTGTCAGGCGCCAGGCGTTCAATCCCTGGCCAAGCGCGCGCAGGACGCGGTCCGGCGTATCAGCGAGCCGTCCGGGGGGCGCGATCCAGGCTTGCGCCAGGCGTCGCGGCAATAATTCGGCCAGCGTCGCATGCACCTCGCCGCGCGGTCTTTCGGCCTTGGCGGCCAGCAGGAACGCCGTCGCGTCGATCCCCGGAGTCAGATCGAGCGAGATCGCTTCCCCCGGCCGCCAATAACTGGAAATCTGCAAAACCGCCGGTCCCGACAGCCCGCGATGGGTGAACAACGCCGCTTCCCGGAAGCGCCGCTTGCCGAACGCGATCTCGGTCTCCAGCGCCACCCCCGCCAGCGGCCGCGTCATCGCAAGCAGCTCATCCCCGAGCGTCAGCGGCACGAGGCCGGGCCGGGTTTGCGTCACCGCGAGGCCAAAGCGCCGCGCGGCGTCATACGCGAAGCCCGTCGCGCCCATTTTCGGGATGGATAATCCCCCGGTCGCCAGCACCAGGCTTTCACCGGTGAAAGCCCCCTGATCGGTCTCCACCCGGAACAATCCGTCCTTCGACACAGCGGTCACCTTGTGGCCCAATCGCCGCTCCACCGCCGCCGCCTCGTGCAACAGCATCGCCACGATCGCGCGCGCCGGCCCGTCGCAAAACAACTGGCCCAGTGTTTTCTGGTGCCAGGGGATGCGATGGCGTTCGACCAGCGCGATAAAATCGGCGGGTTTGTAACGATCCATCGCCGAGCGTGCGAAGCTTGCGTTGGCCGAAATAAACTGCTCGGCCGTCGCGCCCAGGTTGGTGAAATTACAGCGCCCGCCGCCCGAGATCAGGATTTTCGCCCCCACTTCCGTGGCGTGATCCAGCAGCACCACGCGCCGTCCATGCTGACTGGCCGCGATCGCGCACATCAGGCCGGCCGCGCCCGCGCCGATGATGATGACATCGAAATGGGATGGTTTCATGAGCCACGTTTACCTTTAGACCTTGATCGCGTCAGGGCGACGCGATCAAGGTCCGCGTTGGTTAAGTTTCAGAGGGCGATTCCCGTCTGAAGTTGGTTCAACTTCAGACGATCGCGCTCTGGACCTTGATCGCGTCAGGGCGACGAGATCAAGGTCCGCGTTGGTTAAGTTTCAGAGGGCGATTCCCGTCTGAAGTTGGTTCAACTTCAGACGATCGCGCTCTGATTCGCGTTAATGAATGGGCGCCCGTTAACGAATTGCCGCGACAGGTCGATACGGCGATCCGTCGGTTTTCACGCATCGTTAACATGCTTCTTAACGATTGATTAACCTGATGAGCATACACCCGTGACATCGCTCGATCGCCGATTTCTCCTTCGCGCGGGTTCCGGCCCAGTACTGGGCTTGAACGCCTGGCCCGAAAACCGGAACAAAAGCGATCAGCACTTTCGTCGAGGGAACACGCCGCCATGAGCGATCTGATGACCACCCCGCCCGAAGCGACCGAGGCTGTGACCCGCGCGGACGACCCGCCCAGACCGGACGTGAACCGCGCCGCGTCCAACCGCTTCCGCGCCGCGGAGCTCAATCGCCATATCGGCGAACGCCTGCGCTTCATCCGCCGCCTGTCCGGCTTCTCCCAACAACACGTCGCCAATGAAATTGGCCTGTCCTTCCAACAGGTGCAGAAATACGAGAACGGCGGCAACCGCGTTTCCGCCGCCCTGCTCGCCGAGTTCTCCGGCCTGTTCCGCCTGCCCATGGACTGGTTCATCGGTCCCTATAACACGTGCATGGAGCGGGACGAGACCGCTGGCGCCACGGAATACGCCGCGATCATGGGGCTCGTGTTCCGGGCGTTGCGCGATCAGACCGACATGCGCTGCGACGCGGCCCTCGATCTGATCTGCGTCGTCGCCAAGGTGCGGCCCGGACGGCCGGAAACCCGGCTGGCCCGCCTGCGCAACGTAATCCGGGCCAACAGCACCGAGGCCAACGGCCTGTTGCTGGAACTCGTGAGCCGCCTCGCGGAGGCGCGGAGCAACGTGACCGGCGCTCCCCGACCGCTGGCGTTCGACAAGTCGGTCGCGGTGAACAATCCGGCGGGACTGCCGCACGTTCTGCTGGTCGACGACGATCCCGACGTGCTGCGCACCGTGTCCGCCTCCCTGACCGGCGTCGGCTTCACCGTCCTGCCCGCGCGCAGCGGCGATGAGGCGCTGGCGATCCTGTCCTCGGACGCTCAGATCGACTCGGTCGTGACCGATTTCGCGATGGTCGGGATGGATGGCGTGGAGTTGCTGGTGCAGTCCGAGCGTCTGCGGCCAGGCCTGCCCGGTCTGGTCATCACCGGCTATGCCGATTCCGGCCGGTTGCGCGATCTGCCAGCGCATATCGAGGTTTTGAGCAAACCTTTCCGCCGCATGGAACTGATCGGCCGCCTGAGAATGATGGTCACCGATGGCGTGAAGTCCGAGGCGCCCGGCAAATCCAGCCCAGATCTCAAATTGGTGACCTGAAACGGGACGCTGTCATCCCCGCCACGATCGAACCGCGCTGAACCGGACCCCGGGACCATTGATCGCCATCCGGTATGACCACGTCAGAGCGGTTTCCGATCGCAATGGCTCACGGAGCCCGCTCTGACGACTGGTTTTGGCGAGCAACTTTATCCGATCAGGTGTGGCCACCTGATCGAATGATGCTCTGGTTTTGGCGAGCAACTTTATCCGATCAGGTGTGGCC
>JAYVXQ010000387.1:0-3938 GCA_043785025.1 Acetobacteraceae bacterium | reverse complement strand
CCACGCCATCGTGTGCGGGAATTTCTTCGCCGCCGCCTCGCCCATCAGCGCGGGAATGTTGCGCGACCACGGGAAGGTCGCCATGTCAGCGACACTATAATGCGCGCCGCCGAGATAGGCGTGATGCGCGAGACGGTTCTCGATCACTTCCGCCACGCGAATCGCCTGGGTTGTATAGCGGCTTTGGGCGTAGTCGTTGCCTTTGGGCGCGAACCGGATGAAGTGAACGTGCTGGCCGAACATCGGGCCGACCGTGCTCATCTGCGTCATCAGCCACTGGATCTCGTCATATTTGATCGCCATGTTCTCGGACAGATACTTGCCCGATTTTTCCGCGAGATACAGCAAGATCGCGCCGGATTCGAAACATGTATACGGTTTGCCGCCGGGCCCATCGGCGTCGACGATGACCGGCACCTTGGCGTTCGGATTGAGTTTCAGGAAGTCGGCGTCGAATTGCTTACCGGTGAAAACGTCCACCGGTGCGACCTCATACGCGAGCCCCATTTCCTCCAGCGCGATATAGACTTTGACGACGTTGGGACTGCCCATGCCATAGAGCTTGATCATTATTGCCTCCATTTGTTGTCATGCGATGTCGTCTTCCGTCCGGGCACCATCGCATGGAGGCCGCAAGCCAGGAAGCCAGCGATCAGGGTTCGACATCCCAGGCGAAGGTCCGCTCCTGCATGCGCGGATGATACGTCAGGCCTTTGCGAAAAGCCCAAATGTTGACCTGATGATGGATCGGAATGATGGGCATGTCGGGCATCGCGAGACGCTCCGCCTCGCGATACAGCGATTCGCGTTTGTCGGTGTCGATCGTCGCCAACGCCTGTTCGATGATCGTATCGACCCTGGGGTTGGCGTATTTATCCGCCATGAACACGGCACCCCGGCCTTTTTCGGGGTTCGAGGACGCCACGAGTTCGGTCAGGTTGCTGCTCGCCTCGCCGGTGTCGGAGGCCCACCCGGTCAGCCGGACGGAGAAATCGCCCTTCAGCGAGCGGCTGAAGAAGGTCGCGGCGGGCATCACCTCGACCGACGTTTTGACCCCCACCCGGGTCCACATTTGCGCGATCGCCTCGACAATTTTCTGATCGTTGACATAACGGTTGTTAGGCCCATGCAACGTGATGCCGAAACCGGAGGGGTAGCCCGCGTCGGCCAGCATCTTGCGCGCGCGCTCCGGATCATAGGGATCGACGGTGATCACCGGGTCGTAACCGCTCAGCCCCTCAGGCATCAACTGACCGGTGGGGGCGGAGTATCCGTCCATCAGCCGGTCTTTCAAACCCTCCCGATTGATCGCCAGCGACAAGGCGCGCCGGACCCGGGCGTCGCGCAAAGGATTGGATTCCAGCGGATGGCCCGCCTGGTCAAAGACGAAGGGCGAGGTCGGACGGGAAGCGTCGGGGGCCAAATAAATCAGCCGCTGGCCCGGCAGCGCCATGATGGTGATTTTGGGATTGGATTTCAGGCCGGCGACATCGCGCGTCGGCACCTGATCGATGATATCCGCCTCCCCCGCCCGCAACGTCGCGATGCGCGCCGCGTCATCGGTAACCAACCGGTACGACACGGTGGTCCAATGCGGCACGGGTCCCCACCACCTATCGTTGCGCTGAAACGCCGCCTGATCGCCCAACGCGAAGGATGTGACTTTGTAAGGTCCCGTGCCGATGGCGGATTTCAGGCTGTTGAACGACGCGGTCGTCATCCCCTCGCCCAATTTCTTCGACACGATGGCGACCGAGGCCATGTTGTACGGCAGCAACGGCACCGGACCCGCCGTGTGCAGGCGCAACGTATGGGCGTCGATCACCTCCAGCTTCGTGATCGGTTTCACCGCGAAGATGAAACTGCTCGGGCTGTTCAGCAATGTCGGGATGCGGGCGAAGGAGAAGACGACGTCATCCGCCGTGAACGGGGCGCCGTCGTGGAAGGTCACACCCTCCCGCAGGCGCATTTCCCAGGTGCGCTCATCGATCGCTTTCCAGGACACGGCCAGAGCCGGCTCAGGCTGATAGCGCGGATTGAAACGAATGAGCGGTTCGAACACGTAACTGGTCAGCGCGTTGTTCGGACCGAGGTTCTGGTAATGCGGATCCATCGAGGTGAACGCGCCGCCAACCACGATCGAGAGTTTTTTCGGCGGGGTCTTTTTGCCCGCCGCGTCGTTGGATTGCGCCTGGACCGGCGGGCCCGCCAAGCCCAGTACGAGCGCGCCGGCCAAATACAAAGCGGTTCGCATGCGCATCAACGGATCCCCAATCTGGCCCAACCTTTTGTGTAGCGTGCCCAACGCCGCCGCGCGAGAGGGCGGCGAGATCGATGCGGGGGAGCGGGTCAGGAAGAAATCAGGGTTCCACCCTGAAACCCGCAAGGAGGGGCCGCCCTCCTGAACCTCCCGCCAAAGGGCGAGGCCCTTTGGGATCTATCCCATTCGGTCAGGGTGTGTGAGGCGCCCTACGAGGACGCTGATACGTCATGGATAGCCTCCTCACACTCCCTGACCGAACCCAATGGTTCCAAGGGACCATGTCCCTTGGCGGAGGTTGAGGAGGCAGCGCCTCCTCACGGGGCATGGGGCAGCGCCCCATCCGTTGCCACCGCGCGCGCGCCCGTTCATACGATCCTCGGAAAACGCACCAGGAAACCTCGCAATGGACGACGACTTCCGCAAGGCCGCCCTCGATTATCACCGCTATCCGCGGCCCGGCAAACTCGCCATCGAAGCCACCAAACGCATGGCGACCCAACGCGATCTGGCTCTGGCCTACTCCCCCGGTGTCGCCGCCGCGTGCGAGGCCATCCGCGCCGATCCCGACGCGGCCCATGACTACACCGCCCGCGGCAACCTCGTCGCCGTGATCTCCAACGGCACCGCCGTACTGGGCCTCGGCAACATCGGCGCCCTCGCCGGCAAACCGGTCATGGAAGGCAAGGCCGTCCTGTTCAAGAAATTCGCCGGCATCGACGTCTTCGATCTCGAGGTCGACGCCGAGGATCCGACGCGCTTCTGCGACGTCGTCGCCGCCCTGGAACCTACCTTCGGCGCCATCAACCTCGAGGACATCAAAGCCCCCGAATGCTTCGCCATCGAGGCCAATTTGCGCGCCCGCATGGCCATCCCGGTCTTCCACGACGACCAGCACGGCACCGCCATCACGGTCGCCGCCGCCGTGCGCAACGGGCTGTTATTACAGGGTAAAACCCTGCTCGACGCCAAACTGGTCACGTCGGGCGCGGGCGCCGCCGCATTGGCCTGCGTCGATCTGCTGGTCTCGATGGGCCTGCGGACCGAGAACGTCATTCTCACCGACGTCAAAGGCGTCGTCCGCTCCGACCGGGCGGACATGCTGCCCAACATGGCGCGCTATGCCAAAGCCACCAACGCGACGACGCTCGAAGAAGTTCTGGAAGGCGCCGACGTCTTCCTCGGCCTCTCCGCGCCGCGCGTTCTCAAGCCCGACTGGTTGCATTTGCTCGCGAACAAACCGCTGATCCTGGCTCTGGCGAATCCCGATCCCGAGATCGATCCCGCCGCCGTCCGCGCCTTGCGCCCCGACGCGATCGTCGCCACCGGCCGCAGCGACTATCCCAACCAGGTCAACAACGTCTTGTGTTTTCCCTTCATCTTCCGGGGCGCCCTTGACGTCTCCGCCACCACGATCAACGAGGCAATGAAAATCGCCGCCGTCGAAGCGATCGCCGGTCTCGCCCGCGTCGAAGCCAGCGAGGTCGTCGCCGCGGCCTATGGCGGCACCGCCCCGGTCTTTGGCCCCGAATATATCATCC
The DNA here is from genome assembly GCA_043785025.1 of Acetobacteraceae bacterium. Lineage (GTDB taxonomy): Bacteria > Pseudomonadota > Alphaproteobacteria > Acetobacterales > Acetobacteraceae > Rhodopila. Next base: position 137 of record JAYVXQ010000387.1, on the reverse strand, counting down.
CGCGCCCCTTCGATCCCCGACTGATCCTGGAAATCGCGCCCGCCGTCGCGCAGGCCGCGATGCTGACCGGTGTGGCGCGCCGGCCGATCGCCAATTTCGACGCCTACCGCCGCGACCTTGAGCGTTTCGTGTTCCGC
>JAYVXQ010000386.1:0-3948 GCA_043785025.1 Acetobacteraceae bacterium | reverse complement strand
CGACGATCAGCCAACCGTCCAGCGGACGGCCCTTGGGTTTGCGGCGGTTCATGGGTCCGATATTTCTTGATGCGAAGGAGGCGGGGCGTATGGGCGGGGCGCCCATGTGTCAATGACCAGGTCTCCCTATAGCGTCTGTCCGGAAAGATGGCCGAGTGATTTCAATGCTCGATCGAAATTGCTAAAACGAAACCATGGGATGCTTTCTCGAGGAAACGTTCGACCTTGTTGGCACATCGGGATCGGGGGGGGATCTGCTAATGCCATGGAATCGCGGGGTTAACTTTCCGGACAGACACTGAGAAAATTCTGAACCGGGCGCGCGACGACCGCGTGACGAAGCGGTCTTCAATCGCTGAGATTAAGGTGTCAGTCACGGCGATATCGGACTAAACTTCCGCCATGGGACCCGCCCTGAAACAGCCTCTTGTCATGAACCTGGACGAATTCCTCGCCTGGGCTTCCCCCCCCGGCCAAAGATGGCAGTTGGTGGACGGCGAACCCGTTTCCATGGCCCCCGCCAGCCGCACCCACGGCGCCCTGCAAGCCGAACTCGCCTACCGGATCGCCCGTCATCTGGACGTTCCCGGCAACCCATGCACCGTCGTGACCGCGCCAGGCATCGTGCCGCGCGTGCGGGCCCGCGAGAATTTCCGTATCCCCGACCTTGGCGTTTCCTGCTCGCGTTACGACGCCGAGGAATACGGCATCGCTGACCCCATTCTCCTGATTGAAATCCTGTCCCCATCCAACGCGGCCGAGACATGGGCTAATGTGTGGACCTACACGACGTTGCCGTCGGTCCGGGAAATCCTACGGCTCAGCAGCACCGCCCGGCGCGCCGAAATACTGCGCCGCGCCCCGGACGACATTTGGCCCGCCGAAGCCGAGGTCATTGAAACCGGTGACCTCCACCTCGACAGCATCGATTTCACGGTTCCCCTGGCGGACCTGTATCGCACCACGCGTCTCGCCATCCGCTAATCCCAAAATCAAATTTTGCACTCCACCCAAACCCGCGCTATCCCTCCGCCTACCATAGAGAGGGATTCGCATGCGCCGCCTGATGCTCCTGGCTACCGCCCTGACAACGCTCGTCTTTTCCGCCGAATCCCCGGCCAACGCCGCGCCCGCCTGCGCGCAGCCGACGGATCAGTCGGCGTATGAGATCCTCGCGCTGCGCCAAATGATGACCGTCCTGGTCACCAAATGCAGCGGACGGGAGAAGGACTATAACGACCTGTTCATCCGCCGCTTCGGGCCCGCCTTGCAGGGCAATGACCGCACCGTGCTGTCGTATTTCCGCCGCGTCTACGGCGGCGCCGGCCAGGGCCGCATGGACACGTTCACCACCGACCTCGTGAACATCATGTCGCATCAGGCCAACACCGAAAAGCATGAGTTCTGCTCACGCGCCAGCCTGCTGGTCAACGAAATGTCGCAGTTGCGCACAGGCGAAGAACTCGCGGCCTATGCCGCCGTGAAGGACCTCGCCCCGCAAGGGATCAGCATGTGCCCCACGGCCACCATCCGCCGCCGCTGACGCGTCTCGCGCGCGGCAACCCTCTTGCCACGCGCGCCACGACGGTTCTTCAATCCCTCCTGACACGCTCAGGAGGGACATCGCGATGAAACCGATCCACGCCAGGCTGGCCCATGTGGGCGTGTACGCCACCGACAAACCCCGGCTCGAGGCGTTCTACACCCGCGTCCTCGGCCTCATGATCACCGACAAGGGTACTGGGCGTGGCGGTGTCGAGCTGACCTTCATGAGCAGCAGCCCCGACGCCCACCACCAGGTCGTGCTGGTCTCCGGCCGCCCGGAAACCCAGGGCTTCAACCCGATCCAGCAAATCTCGTTCATGGTCGATTCTTTGTCGGAATTGCGCGAGGTCCATAACCGCGCGCTGGCGAACGGTGCGACCAGCATGCGCGTCACCTGCCATGGCAACGCCTGGTCCTGCTATTTCCAGGACCCCGAGGGCAACATGCTCGAAGCCTATCTCGACACGCCGTTCCACGTCCCCCAGCCGCACGGCGCGAATTTCGACCTGCGGGCTTCGGACGAGGCGATCCTCGCCTGGACCGAGGCGCATTGCCGCGAGGACGCCGGCTTCATGATGATCGACGACTACCAGGCGAAAATGCGCGCCGCCTTGGCCGGCTGAAAACCTTTACCGCACCGAGGTAATCGCGTTCCGGTTCCTGGCCCATGCCTCCTGTGTCGAGGACGCGTCGACCGGCCGCGACTTGCCGTAGCTGATCGTCTCGATCCGCCGCGGCTCGATCCCGCGGGACGCCATGTAATCGCGATCCGCGTTCGCCCTTCGCTGGCCCAGAGCCAAATTATATTCCTCGGTGCCCCGCTCATCGCAGTTGCCCGCGACCCAAACACTGATGCGCGGATTTTGTCGCAGCCATTGCACCTGCCGGTCCAGCACGCTCACCGCCTCTCCGGTCACCACGCTTTGATCGGTATCGAAATAAATCCGGTCGCCCGCGTATAAAGTCAGATCTTCCTGACTGCCCGGCGCGCCTCGCCGTCCGGATAATCCACCGGCCGACCCGCCAGCCCCGCTCGCACCGCCCGCGGCGGCGTTCTTATCCGCGGTATCCCCGGAGCATCCGCTCAACACCAAAACCGCGGCCGCACATAAAACCATCAGGCGAGGCATGCTCATCTCCATCATCGAACCCGTGGATTACATGGTTCGATTATGGCGAAATTCGAGTGAAATGAGCGCCACATTGGGCCAATCGGCACAACGCCCACCTTCAACGCATCAGAGCGCGATCGTTTGAGGTTGACTTCAACCTCAAACGTGAATCGCCCTCGTCAAAGCGAAATTCAGACCATGATCGGGTCAACCTGAACCGATCATGGTCCAGAGCGCGATCGTTTGAGGTTGAACCAACTTCAGACGTGAATCGCCCTCTGAAACTTAACAAACGCGGACCTTGATCGCGTCAACCTGACGCTATCAAGGTCTAGAACCGCGCCATCCCCGGCGGCAATCCAAACAACACCCGCCCGATTGGCTCCAAATTCGCCTGCGGGCTCAACGCCAGATGCTGCCCGCCCGCGTGAATATCGCGAAAACACCGCTCCAGAATGCCCGGCTGAAACAACCCCGCACCCCCCGCCAACTGGTACGCCAGATCGGTCGCCGCGATCGCCAGTTGTCCCGCATGCACCGCCGCCAGCCGCACGCGCGCCCGCCCCTCCAACGTGACCGCCCGTCCCGCTTCCGCGTCCCGCCACATCGCCCCCATCTCATCGAACAGATACGCCCGCCCCGAGCGCAACGAAGCCGCCGCCCGCGCCATATCCACCTGAGCCGCGGACTTCTCCCGCAACGCCACGGACGTTCCCGCCGTCGTCTTGCCCGCCGCGATCTCCACCAGAGCATCCAGCGCCGCGCGCCCAATCCCCAACAGGATCACCGCCACGCAACTCACAAACGTGCTGGTCATCGGCACCGCGTACAGCGCCCCCGGCGCGACCGGCATCGGCTGAAACCCCGGCAGAGCCACCGTGTGCGCCTCCGGCACGAACACATCGGTCATGGAATAATCGTTGCTGCCGGTGCCGCGCAGCCCGCCGACATGCCAGACATCGAACACCGCCACCGACGCCCGCGGCACCAAACACAGCCTCAGGTCGGGCTCGCCATCCGTGACGCAATTGCCCAAAACCCAGTCCGCATGCGCGATGAAACTGCCATAGGTCCAGCGCCCGTTGACCCGGAACCCGCCCGCGACACGCGTGGCCTTTCCCGTCGGGTTCAACGTCCCGGTCAAAATCCCCCGTCCGGTGCCGAAAATCTCCCGCGCCGCGTGATCCGGAAGCGCCCCCGCCAGCCGCGCATACCCCGCCGCGATCGCCGCGCACCAGCCGACCGAGCCATCCTGACGCGCCAATTCCTCCAACACCGTCAGGAACGACAG
>JAYVXQ010000385.1:0-3949 GCA_043785025.1 Acetobacteraceae bacterium | reverse complement strand
GAAGCCATCGAAGACGAAGTCGCGGGCGAAGCCATCGAAGACGAAGTCGCGGGCGAAGCCATCGAAGGCGAAGTCGCGGGCGAAGCCATCGAAGGCGAAGTCGCGGGCGAAGCGATCGAAGACAAAGCCGCGGGCGATCGGCCTCCCGCGCGCTTCACCCGTTCGCGTTGGACCCGCCCCACGCCCGATGGCCAGGGAGGAGACGACGGTGGCGGTGGCGTCATGAGTTTGATGCACGGCAACGTGTTCGAAAAAGTCGGCGTCAACGTCTCCACCGTCTGGGGCGAGTTCAGCGAGGATTTTCGCGCCCAAATCCCCGGCGCCGCGGAGGACCCGCGCTTCTGGGCTTCCGGCATCAGCGTGGTCGCGCATTTGCGCAGTCCCCGCGTGCCCGCCGTGCATTTCAACACAAGAATGCTGGTCACCACGCAAGGCTGGTTCGGCGGCGGCGGTGATCTGACGCCCATGCGCCTGGACGCGCCCGAAGCGCGACAGGACGCCGCGGACTTCCACGCCGCGTTCAAATCCGCCTGCGACCGTCACGATCCCACTTATTATCCAGAGTACAAAGCGTGGTGCGACCGCTATTTCTATTTGCCGCATCGCGATGAACCGCGTGGCGCCGGTGGTATCTTTTTTGACCGCCTCGCCACCGCCAACCCGGACGCGGATTTCGCCTTTGTCCGCGATGCCGGCGAGGCGTTTCTGAGTATTTATCCGACTTTGGTGCGCCGCCGCATGCACGAGAGTTGGACCCCGGCCGAGCGCGAACACCAATTGATCCGCCGCGGCCGCTATGTCGAGTTCAACCTGATCCACGACCGCGGCACTCTGTTTGGCCTCAAAACCGGCGGCAATGTCGAGGCGATTCTCATGAGCCTTCCGCCCGAGGTGAAATGGCCCTGACGGTTATTTTTTCGGACCGGCGTCCAGCAAGGTCAGGTTCTGCGCGGCGAGTTCGGCCGTCTCACTCTCAGGGTCCAGATCGCGCGCCCGGATCCAGTCGGCGCGCGCGCCACTCAGATCGCCCAGGAGTTGGCGGAGGATGCCGCGTTCTAACAATGCCTCGGCGTCATCGGGATCGAGGGCGATGGCCTTGTCGATGTCCGAGCGGGCCTCGGTCAGCATATCCATTTGCCGCCAGATCGCGGCGCGCAACACGAACGCGTCGCCTCGCGTCTCATCGGCCAGCAGCGCCTGGTTCAGATCGTCCATCGCCGCGCGGTTATCGCCGACTGATTCATAGGCCGTGGCGCGCCCGATCAGCAGATCGGGATCGTCGGGGGAAATCGCCAATCCCTCGGTGGCATCCTTGATCGCCGGATCTGGCTGATCGGCCATCAGTCGCGCCTGGGTTGCCTGGCTCAGCAGTACGACGCGGATCACGTTGTCGGCCCGCGCGGCATGGGCCAGGGTTTCCAGCATTTTGGCCCCTTCCTCGGAATCGCCCGCCGCGATTTTCGCCAGCGCCTGACAATGGGCCGCCGCATCGCCTCCGCCGCTCGCCTGCCACGCGCTGGCGAGCGCATCGGCGCCCTCGGGATCTTCCAGCAGCATCGTCATGCACTCGTCGTATCGCGGGCCATCCGAGATTCTGGGCGGTATCGGCGGCACCGGCAGATCGTCGGTGCCAAAATCCACCGGGGCCGGGGTCATGTCGGGACGCGACCACCACGCGATCCCGCCAGCGAGGCCGACGACCAAAACAACGGCCCCGCAGGCGGCCAGCAGTCGAGTGTTCATGCCGCGTTCTAACCAGCCGTGCTGAAATGCACAAACGCGTTCTGGCCGATATGGGATCCCACGGGCAAGGCGCCATAGGGCGGGAAGGGTTGGCTGCCCAATGTGCCGGTGAAAACGTCATCGTGGATCAGGATCGAGGCGCGGATCCCCGGCCACACCGTGTCCGACAGAATATCCTGATCGATGTGATCGTTCTCCATCCGCCATCCGGTCCAGGCGCGGAATAACGCGGCGGGGGAGGGGAGGATACCGCCGACCCCGCCCCACATTCCCGCCAAAATCAGATCGGTGTGGGTATACCAGTCGCGCATCGCATGGAAATAATATCGGGATCGCAACCACGCATCGACCGCGATGCGTTCCTTCACGCTCAGCAGCGCATCCGCGTCCCGGATCAAAAATCGTTTGACCGTCGGATCGTTAATCGCCTCGAACCGCCACAGCAATCGCCGATGTCCCGGCTGTCCCGGTGGTAAAATCATTTGCCGGCACTGCACGCCGAGCCGGCCGAGATCGCCGATGTAGTTATGATCGACATTGGTATCGTAATACACCCGGATCGACCACGCCGGAAACAGATGCGGCAGGATCTTCACGTTCTCCATTAAGGGAATCAAATACCGGGGTTCGTTCCCCCACAGGCTATAGGCGATCACGTTCTCTTGCGGCGCGGCGGGATCGAAGGGGGGCGGTGGGCCGCCCGGCAGCGCACAAATTGGATCGCGCCCGCCGAACAGGCCCGCCTTGGCGACCAGCGCGACGCGGCCCGCGCGCACGGCGTCATCGAACCGGCCCAAAAGCGTGAGCGCCTCGCACAGGCAATCATGCACGTTGGGACTGTCCGATCCGGCCGCCAGCGCGCGATGACAGGCGTCGACCGCGGCGTGTGACTCACCAGATTTCATCAGCATCACGCCGAGGTTTTCATGCAGCGCCGGTTCGTTCGGGAAATGCGCCAGCGCGTCGCGCAGCACGCCGATGCCGCCGGGAAGATCGCCGGTCGCGAACAACAGAAATCCCATGAACAGACTGTCGATCGGGTCTGGCGCCGCCAAGGCCAGGACGTTCCGCTGCACCGCCATCGCCTCGTTCAGATCGCCGCGCGCATGGCTGTCACGGGCGATCTGACGCAATTCATCCAGCGCGGCGGCGTCGAGTGAGAAATCAGGCTCTGTCACGGCCGTCCATAACCGCCGCCGCCTGGCGTTTCGATCACGAACACGTCGCCCGGCGCCATCTCCGCCTTATCAGTGCCCGTCAGCGTTTCGCGGGTTCCATCGGCCCGCTCGACCCATTGCCGTCCCGCCGCGCCATCCGCCCCGCCTTGCAGCCCGAATGGCGCGACATTCCGCCGGGAGGACACGATGATCGCCGTCATAGGTTCAAGGAATCGCACGCGCCGGACCGCCCCATCGCCGCCGCTGAACTGACCTTTGCCCCCCGATCCCCGGCGGATGGCGAATTGTTCCAGCCGTACGGGATAGCGCAATTCCAACACCTCGGGGTCCGTCATCCGCGTGTTGGTCATATGCGTCTGCACCGCCGCGGTCCCCGCGAATCCTGGACCGGCCCCGGTGCCGCCGCAAATCGTTTCATAATATTGCAGTGTTTCGTTGCCGAACAGAAAATTATTCATTGTCGCCTGCGAGCACGCGATCGAGCCCAGGGCACCGAATATCGCGTTGCAGGTGGCCTGCGATACCTCGGTGTTGCCGGCCACCACCGCCGCGCCCGGTCTGGGTGAGAGGAACGTGCCCTCGGGGATGATCAGTGTCAGCGGCTTCAAACATCCATCATTGAGTGGGATATCGTCGCCGACGAGGCAGCGGAACACGTATAACACCGCCGCCTGCGTCACGGCCGGAGGAGAATTGAAATTGCCGCTGTCCTGGGGTCCGGTGCCGGTGAAATCGACCACCGCCGCGCGCTTCGCGTGATCGACGCTGATCCTGACACACAGCGGTTTGCCGTTATCCATTCGATATTCGAACGATCCGTCTCCGATCCGGTCGATGACGCGGCGGACCGATTCCTCGGCGTTGTCCATGACGTGACGCATATAGGCGCGGACGGTATCCCAGCCGAATTGCGCGACGATTTTCTGGAGTTCTTGCATGCCTTTCGCGTTCGCGGCGACCTGCGCCTTGATATCCGCGACGTTGACATCGGGACTGCGCGCCGGATAGCGCGCTGACGCCAGCAGCGC
>JAYVXQ010000384.1:0-3961 GCA_043785025.1 Acetobacteraceae bacterium | reverse complement strand
TGCCGCGCGCCGCGCCGTATCGGCATCGGTTGGTGCTGTCGCGGCCGGATGGGCATGTGGCGTGGCGGGGCGATGAGGTTCCGCGCGATGCGATGGCGTTGATCGACCGGATCAGAGGGGCTGACGCGACGTTGATTACAGGTGCTGCCGCACCTGGGCGTTGATTACAGGTGCTGCCGCACCTGGGCGTTAAACAGAGTCAGGCTCCGCGCGGTATCCTCCCAGGACATCGGGCCGAGGCGGAACTGCATGATCAGCCCACCGATCCCGGTCCGCCCGACCGCCGCGAGTTTTTCCAGCACCGTCGCGGGGGAGCCGCAAATCAGCGAATGTTCCAGCACCATCCGCGCCGGCGGGCTCGCGCTGGCGGTGGGCATCGGCAGGATGGAGACGCCTTGCTCGTCGAACACTTTTTGGCGCATGGCGACGCGGTGCGCGTGCATGGCGTGGAACGCGGGGATGGCGATGCGTTCGGCCTCGGCGTCGGTTTCGGCGACGAAGACGTTGCGCCAGGCCCAACAGGCGTCGGCGGTTGCCGCGATCTCGGCCTCGGACTGGCCGATCTCGCGAAGGGCGCGGCGGAACAGGTCCATGCGGGCGGCGGTGGTTTCGTTGCTCTGCACGTTCATCATGAAGGGCTGGCCGCGACGGGCGATGTCGAGCATGCCGTGCTCGGTCGCGGCGGCGCGGATCACCGGCGGATGCGGTTTGGTATAGGGGATGGGCCGGAAGGCGGGGAGTTTCAGGTTGAAAAACGCGCCCTTGTGCTCGAACGCGTCGCCTTTCCAGGCCTGGAACATGATGGCTTCGGCTTCCTCGAACCGCGCCTGCGCCTCGGTGTGGTCGATGCCGAATCCCTGGTAGTCGTAGATGTTGTAGGCGGTGCCGCGTCCCAGGCCGACGATCAGGCGGCCTTTCGACAGATGGTCGATGAGGGCGGACTGCTCGGCCATGCGGATTGGGTGATGCAGGGCCATTTGCGCCACCGCGAAGCCGATTTTCGCGTGGTGTGTGCAGGTGGCCAGCGCGGCGGCGAAGCTCACGGGATCGACATAGGCGCAGATGCCGTCGAAGTGATGCTCGGCGAGCCAGATGACGTCGAAGCGCAACTGATCGGTGAGTTTGGCTTCCGCCAGGGTTTCGTCGATGACGCGCGAGTCGTCGTCCGGGGTGGTGCTTTGCGGGAACAGGAAATTTGATACGCGCATGAGCGGAGCATGAACGATCCGGACACCAGATGCAAAAAACCCCGGGTTGTGACACCCGGGGTTTGATGAAGTGAGCCGGCGGATCAGTTGTTGTTGCGTACGCCCATCAGTTGCAGCAGCGACGTGAACAGGTTGATGAAGTTCAGATAGAGGCTGAGCGCATCGTACACGCCGCGTTTGGCGGCGCCGTCGGTGCCCTCGGCATACGCGAACTGCACGTAGTCGCCCTTGATGCGCTGGGTGTCCCAGGCGGTCAGGCCGACGAAGACCACGACGCCGATGAGGCTGATGGCGAACTGCATCGCGCTGCTCTGCATGAAGATGTTCACCAGGCTGGCGATGATGATGCCGAACAGGCCCATCATCATGAAACTGCCCATTTTGCTCAGGTCGGCCTTCGTCGTGTAGCCATAGAGGCTGGTGGCGGCGAAGGTGGCGGCGGTGATGAAGAACACCCGTGCCACGGAGCTTCCGGTATAGATCAGGAAGATGTTCGTCAGACTGGCACCCATCGTCGCGCAGAACGCCCAGAAGATGGCCTGGACCGCTGACGTCGATAGTTTGTTCACCCCGAAGCTGAGCACGAGGACGAAGGCCAGCGGCGCGATCATCGCGGCGTAAGCGAGGATCGACGGCGAATGGACGATGCGTCCGGTCGCGGTCTGCACCGCCGGGTAAAACAGGTCCATCAGGCTGGAGTTGGCGATGCCGATGGCGACGACGCCAGTCAGCAACAGGCCTGAGGCCATCCAGTTGTAGACCCGCAGCATGTAGGCCCGCAGGCCCGCGTCCATGACCGCCGTGGTCGACGCGGATTGCGCGGGATAAGCCCGATAGTCAGGACTAAAAGCCATGATACCCTTTTTCCTTTCGGCGTTATGCCTGTCGCCCTCTCATTTTGGAGATCGACCGGGGCGGTTCAAGATGTGCTTACCAATTGTACGTCTCGACTGGAACCTTACGTCTCCGTCGGTTCATTCGTTTCGCAGCAACTGGGCTGGCCGGGCTCGCGCCGCGACCGAGAGACCAATGTAACCGAACACAAGCATTGTAACGAGACCTCCCGCAAGGGTCAAAATTAGCACAGTCCAGGAGAAGGACCAGGATGTGTGCAAAATATAATGTGCGACACCGAAACTGGCGGCGGCGCCGATGCCGGCCGAGACCACGCCGGCTGCGAGGCCTTGTAACCCAAACTCGATGAGCCAGGCGGCGCGGATCTGTCCCGCGGTCGCGCCGATGGTGCGCAGGATGACCGAATCGCGGGCACGGCGGCGCTGGCCCGCGGCGATGACGCCGGTCAGCACCAGTAGGCCCGCGAGCAGGGTCAGTAGGCCCGTCGCGGCCAACGCGTTGGCGACCTGTTGTAACAATTGGGAGATCGCGGCGAGGACGTCGGCGACCCGGACTCCGGTGACGTTGGGCAGGCCGTCGCTGACGACGCGCAGTAACCGCGCCTCCTGCTCCGGGGGCACGCGCACCGTCGCGATATGGGTGTGCGGGGCGTGCGACAGGATGCCGGGACTGGCGACCATGAAGAAGTTGATCGACAGGCTCTGCCAGGCAATGTCGCGCAGGCTGGCGATGGTCAGGTCGAGGTCGCGGCCCAGTACGTTGACGCGTATGATGTCGCCGACGCCGACATGCCAGCCGGCGGCGAGGGTCGAGTCGAAGGACATCAGCGGCGGGCCTTCGTAATCGGGCGGCCACCAGGCGCCGGCGGTCAGGCGCGTGTCCTTGGGCGGCCGCGCGGCATAGGTCAGGCCGCGATCGCCTTGCAGGGCGTAGCGGGTTTCGGGAGAAACGTCGGCCTGCTCCACCGGGATGCCTTTAATGGCGACGACGCGGGCGCGGAGGGAGGGGACGTCCTGGATGTCGGAGGTGCCGGGGACGCTGTTGGCGAGGTCGCGGAACCGGTCCATCTGCTCGTTCTGAATATCCACGAAGAAGAAACTGGGTGCGGCGGCGGGCATCTGCTGCTGGATTTGCGCGCGGATGTTGGACTGGATCAGCGCGACGGTGGCGAGGGTGGAGAGGCCGAGGCCGACGGAGACCATCAGCAGCGGCGTCGCCGTGCCCGGACGGTGCAGGCCGCTGATGCCAAGTTTCAGGGGGGCGGAGCGCGGCGGGGGCAGCCAGCGCGCGAGGCGCATGACGGCGCTGGCGGCGAGGCGGAAGACTCCGAGGGTGATCAGGGCTCCGGCGCAGAAATACACCGCGAACAGCCGGTCGGCGGCGGTGACGATGGTGACCACGATGAGCAAGGCGGCGACGGCGATATTCGTGGCGATGATGCCCGCGGGCGGGGATACGCGCTCGGGGACGATCAGGTCGCGGAACAAGGCGCCGCCGGGGATGCGGGCAGCGCGGCCCAATGGCCAGAGGGAGAAGCAGAGGGAGGTCAGCAGGCCGAAGGTCAACGCGAGCAGGAGGGGTTTGGGATAGAAGCCGGCGGCGGGCGGGACGGGGAGAATCCCGGCGGGGAGGGCGCTGGCGATGAAGGGGGCGGTGGCGCCGACGGCGAGGCCCAAGGCGACACCCAGGCAAGACAGGGCCATGACCTGGATGAGGCAGACGGTGAAGACGAGGCCGGAGGAGGCGCCCAGGCAGCGCAAGGTCGCGATGGTGCGGCCGCGGGCGTCGAGCCAGGCGCTGACGCCGTTGGCGACTCCGATGCCGCCGACCAACAGCGCGGTCAGGCCAACCAGGGTCAGAAACAGGCTGGTTTGATCGAGGAAGCGTTTCACCGAGGG